>JAJFJS010000036.1 GCA_021773815.1 Gammaproteobacteria bacterium | reverse complement strand
CGGTCGGCTGGAGTATCTGGTTAGGCCGTAATGTCGTTGGATATTAAGAACTCATCTGGAACATCTGCTTTTTTTCGACCTGCAATAGCAAAGTAATAAAGAGGTTCTCCTTCAATGGACAGCCTGTGCCTATATAGCTCTATGTGATAAACATCAAGATACTCGGAGAAAGCTAATTCCCGAATCATTTTTGAGAATCCGGATTCATCACTAACATCAAAGAAAGATTGTTTTATATTGAATGCCACCCACCCCTCTGGCTTGATGATGTTATATGCCTCAATAAATGCCCTGATTGGGATATCTCCAAATCCCAGGGCAGCGACAGTTACCATGCAATCACACTGCCATGATGCGATATCGTCTTCCGTGTCTTTATCCAGGTTTGTAAAGTCTTCGACATAATACTCATCATACAAACCGGGTCTATCACGAATGGTAGCTTCATATGCTTCTGAAATAATATCCACGCCTATCAAGCGAGATATGCCATGTTTTTTTAGTTCCTCGCCCATCATGCCGTTACCCGCCCCCAGATCCAGCACTCGCAACTCTGTAAAATTATCTCCAGATTGCCTTACGGCAGACTCAAGAATGGTTGCTACTTTGACAGGGGATGTGCACTTTAAGCGATCATAAAATATCTGTTCATACAGGCCTGGTATCTGGTAAATCTCATCGTAGTCATGAAACCTGATTTTACGTTGCCCGCCCGATCCCTCAAGATAGAAATAGGATTCGTCCTGATTAAGATCGGAAGATTCGGGTTTTGGAAACTGTATTCTGTGTCTTTTTAACACGGTACACCTATTTAAGTTTGATGATAATTGGCCTGACGACCCGCATCACCAGTAGTCTGCAACTGGTTACGGGGCACATGCGCCTCCGAAGTCGACCATCTTAAAGGCGTGAACAATGCAGGTCATGTGACTACTGGTGCCTGCTAACGGCCAATAGCTATCATTCATGTCAGTCATCTGGAAGGAGGATTGTACCTTCGCCAACGTATGCCGAATTTCCGCCAACCCGCACATTAGTAATCTCGTTGCCGCTTAGCTCGAGCTGAACATGAAGCCAACTAGGCCGGCCCATTTGGACCCCTTGCCGAATTTGAATGCGTTTAGCTGCCATAACGCTTACCGCTCCATATCGGAATAGATAGCATCCTAAGGGCCCAGCGGCACTTCCTGTCGCCGGATCTTCTCGACCGTCAATGCCCAGTTTTCGTCCGTACGCCGCGGCATCGTCATCTTTGGCTTCCGTTGCGAATATGAAAATCGATTGCGGCGGCATTTTGGCCTTTTCGAAAACCGCAGCAATGGCGGTGGTATCTAGTGTTGCGCGATCGACTGCCGCTCGTGACATCAAAGGGATAAAGAGAAAGCTCGCGCCACCGGAGACTTCTTGTATGGGGAGTTGCTTCAAGTTCAGTTCGGAAGGGTCTAATCCCAAGGCCAAGGCAATACCATTGATGTCCTGGATAGTAATACCGAACGTTGGTGCAAGATCGTGCATCCAGGCGAAATGGAGACTGTCACCATTCCATTCAAGTTCCACGATGACCGGGCCAATTCCCTCTCTAAAGACCACCCGTTCGGTGCCCGGCAAAATAGAACCCGACCGGGCCAGGGCGAATGCGGTACCGATAGTTGGGTGGCCGGCAAAGGGAAATTCTCGATTAGGACCGAAAATGCGAACTCTGAAATCAGCGCTGTCATCATCCGAAGGGAAGATGAATGTCGATTCTGAAAAAGCCATCTCACGCGCGATTTTCTGCATGAGAGCGTTCGTCAACCCCTGAGGCTCCGGAAATACCGCGAGCTGATTCCCGGTCAGAGGTTCATCTGTAAAAACGTCCCACTGATCGTAGCGATAAGTTTTAACCTGATTGGCCTCAACGGATTCTTGCGCCATGGCAGCGCATATAACCAGAGAGCAGCAAACGAGAAGGCTTTTGAGAATCGTAAAGCTGCCTTGATGCGCCAACAGCGTGCTTTTTGCGTTGAGGGTGTGGCTGAGCATGATAGTTGGGATATTTTTCGAGGATCTCCTTGATGAACTTAAGCATCTGCTTCGGGTCGGAGGCAGACGTTCAGTTCCGCTGCAGAAACACGCCCCGTAATGCCCACAGCAGCGGCCAGTCAAAGTCTGGTCCGGCGCAGCTTGCTGCGTACACTGATTTTTCTGGTTACTGGGAAAATGCTCTCCGAGCTTGAATATGTATTGAGTATGAGCAGTGTAAACGAGATGAATGCGAGTGTCCGCTGCAGCCCGGAAGCGGCCGCCCAAGCAGGGTCAGATTCGCGGGTATGAATGTCGTCTAACGGCCAGGAGCGGCCATGCACAAGGTAAAAAGAAACCCGCTCGATGGCGGGTTCCTTATGTGAGTCAACTGAATAAAGTTACACCCTATTTACGTCACATCCACCCCATCAACCCAAGGCCTGAGCCGAACAGCCAGACCGCAGCGGGCACCGGGACCGTACTAATGGTGCCGGTTATTGGTGGGGGAGAGCTGTAATTGCCGTTCTAACTAGAGCTCCCTGGCACTTCACGCTGCGCAACCTCGGCTTTCTCAATCAAATCGTTTAAGGCGTCGTCGGGGCCGTTGCCACGAAAATTTTCAAGCTCGGCTTCAGATTCCCACTCTTCGTAAACATTGACACGGTCCTTATCGATAGGATCTGGGGCTACTACAAAGTCTCTGCAACCAACCGTTGCGCGTGCCTGCAACATCACAGCATGAGATGCAGCAAGAAAGGTGCTCCGCTTTCCGGATGCAATAAACAATTTACCCGAAACAAGAATCATAGTGCGATCTCAACTGACAACTAACGCCTTGAAAATGCGCCGCCGGTAAGGCGGCCCTAGCCCCGAAGGGGCATCTTCTTCACTTGTTAGGTGGCCCTATCGCCCCTTCCTTTCGAGCGCAAGGCAGAAGTCGCTGCACTCAATAGAGCAACCGAATACAGCTTGTGAAATCTGATCAAAGCCTGATTACCAAAAGTTGTCCGGCCAGACAACTGACGTTCAATGGGCACCACCGCAGATCCGAAATAAAGTCGAGTTTCCTTAGCCGTACCAAAATCAATCGTTTCTGACATGAACCACGATCTGGTTCGCCCTTGAAAGTCTTTCATAAGGAGTTGATTGGCGACCCTGCCTTCAACAGTCCATGCAGCCCAATTGCTGGTTGTTCCCTCGGCCAGCTGTCGAGCCTCATTGTCGGTCGAAGGCATTGAAAAAAACCACTTGAGAACCGTGCGTTCTGCTTTGAATAGGAGCGTCGTATAGAAGGCGAAAATGTATTCGGAAAATAGCACCTCTCCACTCAAACGTGATAAGTAGCAATCCGTGTAACTGCCGTTCTCTCGGTACTTCTGCAGTAGTGCGACTTCCGGCAGTTCGGTCTTAGTGATTGAGAACATTGCGTTCGTGCCACCTAACGCCCACAGTAGGGGCTGACTTGGCTAAACTGCGCTATCGGCAAATTGCGGTCGATTACCGCCGAAGTCTCAGCCAACGAAGACTCCCTCGAGACGCGAATTCACCCACAGGTGCACGTATATGCCAGCGATGTAACCGGCAGCGATCACCGGTGTCCACTTGAGGTGACCAAAGAACGTGTATTTTCCGTGTGCCTGACCCATTAGAGCCACGCCCGCCGCAGAGCCAATCGAGAGCATGCTGCCGCCGACGCCAGCCGTGAAGGTAACCAGCAGCCATTGCAGCTCGTCCATCGCCGGCTCCATTTGCAGCACCGCCACCATGACGGGGATATTGTCGACAATTGCCGACAGCACGCCAACAAGAGAGTTTGCGATGGTCGGACCCAGTTCTGTGTACATACACTCGCTGATCAAGGTCAGGTAGCCGATAAAGCCAAGACCCCCGACACACATTATGACGCCGAAGAAGAACAGTAGCGTGTCCCATTCTGCGCGTGCCACGGCCCGGAAACTATCGAATGCCGCTACGTCACCCACCTGACCATATTCTGCTTCATCTTGGGGATGCGGCTTGTGCGTAATTTTCAGGTAGTAGCCATAGAGCTTCAAAAGCCCCAGCCCCGTCATCATTCCCAAGAAGGGTGGCAAATGCAGAAAATTATGGAAACTTATGGCTGTAACAATGGTTAAAACGAACAGGCAGACGATGAAAAATGCGCCGCGTTTAATGCGAACGCTTTCCTCAGGCACATTGGGGACTTCATTGGAAACCGCAAAACACAATGCCGCGGCCGGGATTGCGTAGTTGACCGCCGAAGGAATAAATAGAAAGAGAAACTTGCTGAATTCAATATGGCCTGCCTGCCAGACCATCAGCGTGGTGATGTCTCCGAAAGGCGAGTAAGCTCCGCCGGCATTGGCTGCCACGACGATGTTAATACAGCCGAGGCCAATAAAACGATCGTTGCCTTTTCCGACTGCCATTACGACAGCGCACATTACCAGTGCTGTAGTGAGGTTATCGATTACTGGTGAAAGGAAAAAACTGATAATTCCGGTGATCAGGAACAGCTTCCGGTAACCGAATCCGCGGCTAACCAGCCATGAACGCAGCCCTTCGAAGACGCGCCGCTCCGACATGGAATTCACGTAAGTCATGGCCGCCAGCAAGAAAAGAAATAATTCGCTGAACTCGATTAGGAATTCACGAACCGCCTCCTCAGCTGCGTGTTCGATGCCATTTTGGGCGTAAGTCAGACCAATCAAGGCCCAGATCAGGCCGGCAGCCAGGATGACAGGCTTGGACTTTCGCAGGTGCGTAAACTCTTCCACGGCTACCAGAGCGTAGGCCAGCACAAAAAGGACAACGGAGGTTATACCGACCCAGCTAGTCGTTAGATCTAGTCTCTCGCCTGTTGCATTGCCACTTTCGGCAAACGCCGCTAATGGTTGCAGGATCAGTAGCGATAGGTAAAAAATGTTTCGTATTTTGGGCGACATGTGAAATCGGCCAATCATGCTTCGAAGTTTGGCGTCGCAGCGAGCAGCTTGCTTGCATCGATAGCAGACCCTGGTGACAGCATTCACGTTACCCCATAACGTCCGCAACAACGGCGGTTGAGGCGGCAGAGAATTTGCGGCAGCGACTTAGCTGACGGGCCAAATTTCTGATGTTTGCGCTGGTTATTCGGCGTGACGCTAATTCGCACGTGCTCCGCGGACGTACCGCTCACCATCGAATGTTGAGAAGAAGTGCCCAAGCATCGGATGGTTAATTGGTTCGCGAACTGTAGCAGCCTCCAGGTTCTGCTCTGCTACATAGGTTGTATGGGTCGCATTGTGAACCAGCACGTGATACCAGGGCTTGTCTTTCGGCGGGCGAGACTTTGCCACTGTTTCATACCATTCGTCCGTCGCCTGAAATTTTGAATCGACGTCTACAATTACACCACGATAATCGAACAGCCGATGATGAATCAGTTCCCCGACGGAAAATTTTGCTCGGCTAATGCTCGTTACCGTACCCAAAGCTTTTACCTATGCTACCGACGAGTGCCTGGCGCGCTGCATATCGCCTTTAAAAGAGGCCGCCGGTACGGCGGTCCCAGGCCCGAAGGGCCGACTTCTTTGATGAGATGGACTCCCCTTGCCAGAGAATAACGGCATCATAGTGCCAAGCAAATTCACAATGCGGCATAGAGGAGTCCATCGCATGAAGTCTACGACGATCGGTATTGATTTGGCAAAATCCGTTTTTCAGGTTTCTGTAGCCGATGAGCATCGGCACATTATCAAGCGCCAAAGACTCAGTCGAAGCCAGTTTCAGCGTTTTCTGGCGCATACCCCACCGGCAAGACTGGTCATGGAAGGATGTGCATCGGCGCATCACTGGGGGCGACTGGCACTATCACAGGGCCATGAAGTCAAATTACTCCACGCCGGATATGTGCGTGCCTATGTTCGACGCAACAAGACAGATGCAGCAGATGCCGATGCCTTGGTGCGTGCCGACGCCGATCCGGACCTCAAGCCTATTCCAGTCAAACCCACCCATCAACAAGCGTTGCAGAGCCTGCATCGAATCCGCTCGCAGTGGCAAAGAACCCGGGTCGCCCGTATAAATGAAGCGCGTGGATTGCTGACCGAGTTCGGCGTTACGCTACCACGCGGTACATCGGACATTGCCCAGCGTCTGCATGATGTTGTCGATCAGCTACCAGAGCTGCTGCAGTTCACCTTCATCGAACTAATTGCCGAGATCAGCGAATGCCAGGATCGCCTCAAACGTATCGACAAAATACTGGGCGAAATTGTCGCTACTGATCCGGTCGGCCAGCGACTGCTCACCATCAGTGGCGTCGGACCCACCATTGCCAGTGCTATGCTCGGTAGTGTCAGTGATATACAAGCCTTCAAGCGTAGTCGGGCTTTTTCTTCATGGCTGGGCCTGACACCACGTGAATACAGCTCCGGCTCCAGTCGCAACCTGGGACGAATCTCCCGGCGCGGTAATATTTACCTGAGAATGATGCTGATACACGGTGCCCGAGCGGCATTGCTCGCCGCTAACCGGGTCCGCAAACGCGGCAACACCCTCACCGAACTGCAACGGTGGGCACTGGATTTGCAGGCACGCATCGGTCACAACAAGGCCGCCGTGGCGTTGGCCAACAAGATGGCACGTATTATCTGGGCTGTATGGGCCAGGGACCGCACATTCGATGGTGATCATGCTGCCCGGTATCACGGATAACTCTCTGACAATGCGACAAATCAGTGCTATGAACTAAAGCGGTAAACCGTACCGGCCACAAAGCCGATAACTAGTCTGGAGACATCAAGCTCGTTGCTTCGATTGGCTCGGCCGGTGCGTATCTCATAGTGGCCCGATGGCATGTTCCATCACCAAAGAGGCCGGATAGACGACTGCATTTCCTTTACCGCTTGATGCTCAGCACAGAACTACAGGAGCAGAAAAATGAAAAACTGACTACTTATTGACAGGGGAGTCCATAGACGACTGGTTAGATGGCTTAGGCACGACGAAATGCCGCTGGTAGCAACAGAAACCATTGCACATAGCCCAATATGGCCATTGGCACCCAGACAACAAAATTGAAGATGAAACCACCTGACAGAGTAACGCCAAGTAGTGAATCCAGAGCCATTAGAACCAGAGTTACTATGCCGACATATGCGATCCCTGCCGGAAAGGTCAGAAATAGCATTGCGGATATCACTACGATATCAGTGTCCTTTATGTCGCGATTTACAAATGCAAAGATCGGTACACTGACGCACGCAGTGATCCAAATCGATGCCAATATCTTCCCAATCAGCGATGAAGGTAGAACAGCCATCTAACGCCCACAACACCCGACACGGGAAAGCACCGGAAAAGTACGTTGCTGTTTCACGGTTGCTTGCTTGTGATGGTTAGATGTCATCTTCTTCATGCCCTAGGTCCTCCGACCATTGAAAGTACTTCGTAGCTTCTCCCCATTTTCCCCGTTGTAAATTAAGTCGTGGCTCCGCAATTGCAATAGAAACAGCTTCTAATGTGTTTAGCGTTGCAGCGATACTTTCAGTTTTTGCTCCGGTGTCAGCTGATAGAGTTCCAGCAGTTATTACCCATTGAGTCCCAAACCAAGAGAATCTATTCCAACGGTCAGCTAAATGGTCTCTTTTATGAGCTCGTAATCTTCCCCAGAGACGTTGATCTCCTGCCCCTGTTTGACCCAGGTAGACCAGTTCATAGTCAGCATAGAGCGCATAAATTCCTCGCTGACGCCGAAAATCAATCGGCTTCGCTTTGGAGCTAACACTAGCGGCCCCCATTAGTGTTCCTGGAACATTGGGCCGGCCCCAAAATACTCGATCTATGCGCCAATGAAGACCGTAAGTTCTGATCATGGCCATGTTTTTCCTTTAGACACCTAACGCTTTTAACAGCGGCGTTTGATGCGGCCGTGGCCTTGCGGCAGCAAGGGCGCGGACTGGTCAAACGGCTGGCTCGCGCACCGAGCAAACTGCCCGCACCGGCTAGGCGGCGAAGTGAAAAGCATGTCAATTCTTGAAATCTGATACATCCGCAATGCTAATTTCACCCCATGATGTGCTGCAGCTTAGATGGAGATGAATAGGAGTCCAAGAGATGGGTAAAAAGAACTCGTTTTCATCCTCTCCCAGCGTTACGGCTGCGCCACCGCTTTCGGGGAACTTGAGTGAAAAGGGCACCCTGTCGCCTACATAAAACTTTCTATCCAAATTAATTCGCAAAGATTCTTTTCCAGTGCCCTCGACTACTTCCGCTTGAAGCTCATTCGAGTTTCCTCGTGCGACTAGGCGAATAGCTAGCACGTGCTCTCGGTCTTGATCATCTAAGCCGACGGTAAGAGCAGGAAGCCATCTGCGGTGTTTTCGCATCATATTGATGCGGAATTCTCCTTTCACACTGCCGATCGCGTCAGTCCGTGAATGTAAGTAATCTGAGTAGTAGCCAGACGCAGCATCGCACTGAAAATAGTGGATGCCCGGATCCAAAGGCTTTGCTTCTGGGAGATCAAGACTGCTTGTTGAACATGAAACTAGACTCAAGCTTAAGACCGAAATGAGCAGGAGGACTATACGTATCATTTCTTACCGCCTAACAGCTTTTTATGGGGCACTAGCTAAACCGAAGGTGTTTAGGCCAGTAGTCAAAATTGCACAGCTAGATTGCGGAAATTAACCAGTAAAGCAATACAAATGGAAATGCCGCTAGGGCGAACATGGCCATTAGCCCATGAGCCACGTTCAAGAGCACGATTGGCAGCGTGAATAGTACAGCGGCTACATTGTTTCCGAACGACCCGCCGTCCGAAATGTAGCCAGTCGATTCTTCAAGTTCGTGGCGCAAAAAACGGCGAAGTCGCCACATCAGGGCAATACCTCGATTTCAACCACATCGCCACGTTTATTAACGAATAACTGGTTCCAGTGATCACGGGCTTTGCCTATCGGCTTAATCCCAGGCGTTGGGCGACCGTCCTTACCGTCAGCCATCTTCTCCCAAAACCCTTCGAAACCATCTACACGGAGCGCCTTCACTTCGCCAACGTTCAGCTCGGCCAAGAAACTCGCAAGTCCGGCGTCACCGTGAAGGTGTTTCAACCAGATCACATTGTCTTTTACTTCAACCACCATCCGTTTCCTCTGTTTGTCCATGAGAGATTAGTCTACCGGGGTGGTAAGGGGTGGTCAAGCCCCCCTATGGGTGCATTGGGGTGCTGTTTTCACGCTGCGCTGCGATATTGAGCCCCATAACGCCCGCAACAGGGGCGCAGCGTCAGCTGCGTCCAGCGACCGAAGGGAGCGACTTGATTGCTCTGGTTATAAATCACTGACTGCCATAGTGTCTTATTCTTGGCCATAAACGCATTTATACGCAATGCCCTGAACCTGGTCTGTAACCACACCCCAATTGTTTGAAATCAAAATCACTGCGTCCGCACCCCTCGCATAAGCTGCGTCCTTAAGATGAATGTGCGCAGCACGCTTCCGACCAGCAGGACTATGCAATGTCACATTATATGTAGCGTTAACAGAGCCAAGTGCATCGCACTTGGCAAAGTTATTCATTTCATCGACGCTCTTGTATTCCATCACTTGAGCCGATGTCTCTGTTAGAGTCGTAGCACAGCCAAATGACAGGAAACAAAGAAGAAGTAGTGGTGTGTGCCTCATAAGGTTGGTCCGCAGCTGAAATTCTGAGATTTATAACAGCTTGTTCTAGAACGGGCTCTTATTCCCCGCTTTTGTTCTCGGTTCATATTGTTCTTTTTAGCCGTAAAGTCCGATGCGGTCAACAATTGGCGTGGGCGTTGTTTTTGATGTGGAAAAACAGGGGCGTGCGAAAGCGCGCGAGCGCTTGTTGGGAATTTAGCGGTTGATTCAGTGTGCAGGAACTGAGCCGTCTGTTGAGCAGATAGGTGCGAATCCGGCTCGGCCGTCGAATCTGCCGGAATAGTTGCTGTGGGCGCGGTGGTGGCGAAGGGCGCAAGCCAGATGTGTCCGGTCGCTAATCGGGAAGCTTCACCGCTCGGCGCGCTTTCCTCTCGCGTCGCGAATTACGTCGAGCAGGCCGGCGATCGTGGGTGACCAGCCTAGCGTCTCGGCGTGTGCCCGTATCGCGGCGCGTTCGGGGACATTATTCAGCAGCTGCGTGCAGGCGTCGATGAAACTTGCCGTGTCCCTTCGCTCCATCAGCACGCCGGCTGCCGGTGTCGTAATGAGTTCTGGCGTACCCTCGCAGCGTGCGGCGATGACCGGCGTACCGCAGGCAAGGGACTCGAGCACGACGTTCGGCATGCCTTCGCGGCTCGACGGCAACGCGAGCGCATCGGCCGCGCTGTAGTAGTCGACGAGTTGCGCCTGGGGAATATTGCCGATGAACGTCACGCGGTCGGCGACGCCCAGATTGCGTGCGAGTTGTCGCAGTTTTGCCTCGAGCGGGCCTTCGCCGATGATGCAGTAGCGAATATCGGGCAGTGACGGCAGCGCCTCGATGACGATCGAGTGTCCCTTGCGTTCGATCAGGTGGCCGACCGACAGTAGCGTCGGTCCCGTGAACCCGAGCTTCGTGCGCGCCGCCATACGCTCTGCCGGTTGGAACCGGTCGAGATCGACACCGTTGCGCAGGGTCACGATCGCATCGGGATCGGCGCCGAGCGCGATCAGCTGTGTTCTTAATGCTTCCGACACCGTGATCACGCGCGCGGCCTGGCGTAGGGCCCGAAGGATCATGGCGCGCGGCGCCCGGTAGCGCGGATACAGTGTTACGTCGTTGCCACGTGCGGTCAGGATCAGCGGCAGGCCGAGTCGCCGGGCGATCCAGGCCGCGGCCACACCGTCCGGGTACAGGAAATGCGCGTCGAGTACGACGCCGTCACCGAGTTCGTCGCGCGCGCGGCGCACCGGCCCGAGCATCGCGGCCGCCATCAACGCCGGTGCGACGGTCATGCCGACTTTCGGGATGACGGGGTAGCGGGGATACGTGACCGAGACGTTCGCCCGTTCCTCGTGCTTCGGAACACGGGCCAGTTCCGCATAGCGGCCGAAGCGGCGTCCGGCGAACGGGAACCAGGGCACCGGAGCAATGACGCGCGCTTCGATCTGGCCGGTGCGCAGCAGATGTTGCAGTCGTTCCTCGACAAAGATGCCATGGCGCGGCTGCACGGTACTCGGGAACAGGTTCGTGAACGTGATGATCTTCACGCGTCGGCGCCGTTGCGCAGGAATCCCTCGAGCATCAGCAGCGCCCAGATAATATCGGTGTGATTGCGTCGCCCGCTCAGATGGTGTGTGCAGATTGTGGCGAGTGCCTTGCGATCGAATATCTGCGCGTCGCCCAGCCACGGGCTGTCGGGCAGGGCGCGGACCCGGTCCGCCAGCGGCCCGCGAAACCAGCGCACGAGCGGCACGGAGAAACCCATCTTCTTCCGGTACAGCACCGGTTCGGGCAGGTAGGGTTCGAGGCTTTTCTTGAGCACGTATTTGCCTTCGCCGCCTTTGAGTTTGATCGTCGACGACAACCGTGCCGCCCATTCGACGAACTCGTGATCTAGAAACGGCACCCGCACCTCGAGGCTGTGGGCCATGCTGGCGCGATCGACCTTCGTCAGTATATCGCCGACGAGGTAGGTCTTGAGGTCGAGGTACTGGATCTTCGACAGCGTGTCCGGGAACTGCTTGCCCGCGACATGACGATCGAAGACTTCACGCGCGTCGTAGCCCTGCAGCTGTTTCTTGAAGGTGTCGGAATACAGCGACTGTCGCATTTCGCCGGACAGGATCGATACGCCGTGCAGATAGGCGCCGACGCTGTCGCGTGCCAGCGACTGGAAGGTGGTCTTGCCGCGGAAGATGCGCGGCGCCCAGTCAAGCTTCGGGTAGAACTGTCCCAGCGGCCCGAAAATGGCGCGGCGCATGCCGGCGGGGATCCGCGAGCGCACGGCTTCTTCGGCCATGAACAGCCGGTAGCGGCGATAACCGACGAAGTTCTCGTCGCCGCCGTCGCCCGACAGCGCAACCGTCACCGATTCGCGCGCGACTTCGCAAACGCGATAGGTCGGGATCGCGGAGCTGTCCGCATAGGGTTCGTCGTAGATGCCGACGAGCTTGTCGAGCAGGGAGAAATCATCGACCTGGACCGTCCTCTCGACATGGTCAGTGCCTTTTTGCTCGGCGACCAGGCGCGCATAACTCGATTCATCGTATTGCGGGTCGTCGAAGGCAATCGAACAGGTGCGCACCTTTTCCGGGATCAGCTCGGCCATCATTGCCGTCACGGCCGACGAATCGACGCCGCCCGACAGGAATGCCCCGAGCGGTACATCGGCGATCAGGCGTCGCCGGACCGCGGTGCGAAACCGATCGATCAGCTCGGCCTGGATATCGGCGAAGGCCGGTTTGCCCGGCAAGGCGTTGTTGAAATCGACATCCCAGTAAGCGACCGGTGCGCCGTGGCGGCCGGTGACGTCAATGTTCAGGATATGTCCCGGTTCCAGTTTGTGGATGCCGGCATAAATCGAGTTCGGTTCGGGAATGTAGCCGAACGTCAGGTATTCTTCGACGGCCGCGGGGTTGATCGAGCGGGGCGCATCCGGATGGCGCATGATGGCCTTGAGTTCGGAGGCGAAGACGATGAACCCGCTGGACAGCTCCGCGTAATACAGGGGCTTGATGCCGAGCCGGTCGCGCGCCAGGAACAGGCGTCGCTGGTTGCGGTCCCAGAGCGCGAACGCGAACATGCCGTTGAAGCGCGTGACGCAGTCGGGACCCCACTGTTCCCACGCATGCACGATGACCTCGGTATCGCAGTGGGTGCGAAACCGGTGTCCGAGCGCCGTCAGTTCGTCGGCGAGTTCGCGGAAATTGTAGATCTCGCCGTTGTAGACGACGCAGACGGAGCCGTCTTCGTTGAACATCGGCTGTTCGCCTGCGGCCAGGTCAATGATCGACAGCCGGCGATGCGCCAGCCCGACGCCCGGCTCCAGATGCATACCGTCACCGTCGGGCCCGCGGTGCGTGAGCGTGTCGTTCATCGCCCGGAGCAGCGTGCCGTCGATCGGCCGCGATTCCCGAACGTCAACTATGCCAACGAGTCCGCACATACCCTTCCGTCATCCATCCATTGCCGGTTACAGACCGCCCATTGCCTGTTACGCCATGCCTGTGATTCAGGCCCGTATCGGCATACCGGCGAAACATGAGTCCGGATTGTCATACAACGCGTGCGCCAAGGACAGGGATGCCCCGTCCGGGCCCGGCACTATCCGCTGCAAAAGGCGTCGATCGCCACCGCCGCCGAGTCGCTGATCGGCATGGCGGTGCCGTGACCGATCGACGCGGGCTCTATTTCAACCCGTCATCCGGAAAAATGCCGGTCATGGTCCCCAAAATGGCGCAAAAACCATGCTTGCCCTCCGTCAGTCGACGCCGCGCTGGCGCCACAGCAGGAAGATCGCCGGAATCAGCAGCAGGACCAGCACCGTCGTACCGATGATGCCGCCGACCATCGGCGCGGCGACCCGGCGCATGACTTCGGCGCCGGTGCCGCCGCCGACCATGATCGGCAACAGGCCGATGACGATCGTGCTGACGGTCATCAGCACCGGGCGCAGGCGCGACACGGCACCGTCCAGAATGGCGGTCCGGATATCGTCCCGGTGCAGCGTCCGGCCGGCTGCCTCGGATTGCCTCGACTGCCGGTCCAGCGCCTGGTTCAGGTACAGCAGCATGACGACGCCGGTTTCCACGGCGACCCCGGACAGCGCGATGAAACCGACGCCGACGGCGACGGACAGATCGTAATCGAGCAGATACAGTAGCCATGCGCCGCCGACCAGCGCGACCGGCAGCGTGGCGATGATCAGCAGCACCTCGCCGACCCGCCGAAAACACAGGTACAACAGCACCATGATGATGACGAGCGTGATGGGCCCGACGACGGCCAGTCGGTCCCGGGCCCGCAGCATGTACTCGTATTGACCGGACCAGGCCAGCGAGTAACCGGGCGGCAAGCGGATGTCGCGGTCGACGACGCGTTGCGCCTCGGCGACATAGGAGCCGATGTCCCGATCGCGGATATCGATATAGGTCCAGCCGTTGGTCCGGGCGTTCTCGCTCTTGATGACCGGCGGGCCGTCGACGACCTCAATCTCGGCCACATCGGCGAGCGCGATCCGCGCTCCCTGCGGCGTGATGATCGGCAGCAGGCGGAGTTGTTCCACCGAATCGCGAACGCGCTGCGGGTAGCGCAGGTTGACCGGGTAGCGTTCGCGGCCCTCGATGGTTTGCGTGATGTTCATGCCGCCGACCGCGATGCTGACGATGTCCTGCACGTCGGCGATATTCAGGCCGTGGCGGGCGGCGCGTGCCCGGTCGATATCGACGTCGATATAGCGCCCGCCCGTGACGCGCTCGGAAAAAACCGAGACGGTGCCCGGCACCTGCGGCACGACCCGTTCGAGCTGACGGCCGATCTGCTCGATGACTTCCAGATCCGGGCCGGCGACCTTGATGCCCACGGGTGTCTTGATGCCGGTGGCCAGCATGTCGATGCGGTTCTTGATCGGCATGACCCACAGGCTGGGTAACCCCGGGAACTGGATCAGGTCGTTGAGTTCCGCGCGGAGTTTTTCCATCGTCATGCCCGGTCGCCAGTCATCCCGCGGTCTGAGCTGAATCGTCGTTTCGATCATCGCCAGCGGCGCCGGGTCGGTCGCCGATTCGGCACGCCCGGCCTTGCCGAAGACGGTTTTTACCTCCGGCACGGTGCGGATCAGCCGATCGGTCTGTTGCAGGATCTCCCGGGCCTTGCCTACGGAGATGCCGGGGTAGGCGCTCGGCATATATAAGAGGTCGCCCTCGTCGAGTTCGGGCATGAATTCAGAGCCGAGCCGGGTGGCCGGCCAAAGACCCGTGATCACGATCAGTACGGCGATGCCGATGACGGCGCGTGGCCGATGGACAATAGCGGTCAGCACGGGCCGGTAGGCCTGCATCAGCCACCGGTTCAGCGGGTTACGGTCGGCCGGGGCGATGTGTCCGCGGACGAACAGCCCGATCAGCACCGGCACCAGCGTGACGGCCAGCGCGGCCGCCGCCGCCATCGCGTAGGTCTTCGTATAGGCCAGGGGCGCAAAGAGCCGGCCCTCCTGGTTTTCCAGCGTGAAGATCGGCAGGAAACTCAGCGTGATGATCAGCAATGAGAAGAACAGCGCGGGGCCGACCTCGGTGCAGGCTTCCTGCACGATGCGCCAGCGGTTTTCGTTCGTGAGCGGCTGTTCTTCGGCCCGCTGGTGCACGTTTTCGATCATGACGATCGCCGCGTCGACCATGGCCCCGATCGCGATGGCGATACCGCCGAGCGACATGATATTGGCGTTGATGCCCTGGAGCCGCATGATGATAAAGGCCGTCAGTATGCCCAGCGGCAGGCTGATGATGATGACCATCGCCGAACGGAAGTGAAACAGGAACAGCGCGCAGACCAGCGCGACGACGATGAACTCTTCGATGAGTCTGCTTTGCAGCGTGTCGACGGCGCGCCGGATCAGCTGCGATCGGTCATAGGTTGTGACAATCTCGACGCCTGCGGGAAGACTCTTGGCCAGTTCGTCGAGTCGCGCCTGCGCTGCGGCGATTGTCCGGGACGCGTTCTCACCCGAGCGCATGATGATGACGCCGCCGACGACCTCGCCTTCGCCGTTGAGTTCGGCGACCCCGCGGCGCATCTGCGGCCCGACGCGGATGTCGGCCAGGTCTTTGAGCAGGATCGGCGCGCCCGTTTTGCTGATGCCCAGCGGGATTTTCGCCAGGTCGCCGAGGTTCTCCAGGTAGCCGGATGCGCGGACCATGTATTCGGCTTCGCCCATCTCGATAACCGATCCGCCGGCCTCCTGGTTGCCACGTTCGATGGCCCGTTTCACGGCGGCCAGCGTGATGCCGTAGGCGCTCAGCCGATCCGGGTCGACGATGACCTGGTACTGGCGCACCATGCCGCCGATCGTCGCGACCTCGGCGACGCCGGCAACGGTCTGCAGTTCGTATTTCAGGAACCAGTCCTGCAGGCTCCGCAGCTCGGCCAGGTCATGGCTCCCGGTCCGGTCGACCAGCGCGTATTCGTAGATCCAGCCGACGCCCGTCGCGTCCGGGCCGAGTGCGGGTTTGGCGCCGGGCGGCAGCAGGCTGATGACCTGGCTCAGGTATTCGAGTACCCGTGATCGTGCCCAGTACAGGTCCGTGTGGTCTTCGAAGATGACGTAGACATAGGAGTCGCCGAAAAAGGAATAACCCCTGACGTTTACCGCGCCGGGCACCGCGAGCATCGCGGTCGTCAGCGGATAGGTGACCTGATCTTCGATGACCTGCGGGGCCTGGCCGGGGTAAGACGTCTTGATAATGACCTGCACATCGGACAGGTCCGGGATCGCATCGACGGGTGTCCGGCGCACGGCATCGATGCCCGCGACGGTCAGCAGCAGTGCCGCGACGATGACGACAAACCGGTTGGCGATTGACCAGCGGATGATGGCAGCGATCATGGCAGGACCCCACCGGTTGCGGTGTTTTCCATGCGCGCGAAACCGGCATCGAGGCTCGATTCCGAATCGAGCAGAAACTGTGCCGAGGTCACAATCTGCTGGCCCGGTTCCAGTCCTTCCAGGATCTCGATCCAGGTGCCGGATTCCATGCCGGTGGCCACCGGGGTCGACCGGAAGCGGCCGTCACCCAACGCGATGACGACACGGTCCTGGCGACCGCCCCTGATCAACGCCTCGCGTGGGATATACGGCACCGGTTCGGTCAGCGTGCCGGCGATCGTGACGCGGGCGAACATGTTGGGCAGCAGAACTTCTTCAGGGTTGTCGAATTTGATCCGGACTTTCAGCGTGCGGGTCTTCGGATCCAGTTCGGGGTAGATGTAATCGACGGCGCCGATCCAGATATGTCCCGGGATATAGTCGAGCGTGACTTCGACGGGCTGGCCGACCTCGACCCACGCGCTGTGGCGCTCGAAGACCTCGGCGAGTACCCAGACCGACTTGAGTGTGGCCAGGCTCATGATCGTGGTGCTGGGCGTCACGAACATGCCTTCGCGGATGTCGAGACTGGCGACGATGCCCTCGATATCGGCATAGGTCTCTATCCGTTGCCGCGCCCGCTTCGTGCGTGTCAGTTGCTCGATTTGTGCGGCGGTCAGTCCGAACGCCAGCAGCCGATCGCGGGACGCCGTCTGCAGCGCTGCGCTGCCCGATGCCAGCGCCGCCAGGTATTCCTGCTGCGCTGTGACCAGCGTCGGCGAATAGACCTCGAACAACGTCTGCCCGGGGCTCACCCGTTCACCGGAACTCTTGGTCGACAGGGTTTCGACCCAGCCTTCGACGCGCGTGTGAATATGGTGCAGCTCGTTCTCGTCGTACTGCACGTAGCCGACGGTATCGATGACCCTCGGTAACGCGCCGAGTTTCACGGTGGCGGTCCGGACGCCGAGATTGTTCTCGACTGCCGGAGAGATGCGCACGACCGAAGCATCGGCTTCGCCGGCATTCGCATAGACGGGGATGAGATCCATGCCCATCGGTGATTTTCCGGGCTCGTCGCGGCGATAGTTCGGGTCCATCGGCGCCACCCAATACAGGATCTCGCGTTCCGCCGCACGGTCGGTGCCGGCCGCCGGCATCTCCGGTGTCTGGCGAGCGCCGAGAAAGAAACCCGCTGCGCCGACGATCAGGATCGTGACGATGATCATTCCCTTATTCATGAGTCCAGTCCTCCGAGATTCACGAGGCGCGCGCGCGCCCTGGCGCGCTCGATTCGCAAGCGTTCGTGATCCAGTTTTGCCTCGAGTTCCATGATGTAACCGCGCATGACATCGGTGAATGCACCGTCGCGCGCGTTTTGATAATCGGCCTGCGTGGCGCGGGACTGCGCCTCGCTCTGCGGCAGGATGAAGCGGGCCGACAGGGTCAGCCGGCGGTCGGCGGCCTCCCAGCGGGCGTACTGTTCTTCCAGCTCCGTCAGCATCGAGCGATACAGTGCCGTGCGCGACGAGATCGCGGCGCGTTTTTCCTGGCGGGCGGCGGCGACGACGCGATCCTGACGATTCCTGCGGAAGACCGGCAGCTGGAAATTCAGCATCACGCTCGCGAAATCGGACCGGGGCTCGCCGCTGGGCAGCCGCCCGTCACGGTAGCCGTAGGCGACGTCGATGGCCCAGCCCGGCTTGTATTGCGTTTCGGCGAGCCGGATGCCGGTATCTTCGGCGGCGATGCGTGCATCGGCCGCCGTCAGCAGCGGATGCGCAGTCAATCGATCGATGAACTGCGTCTTCGGCGGCAGCGGCGCTTCATTCGGAAAGGCATCCAGCGGTCGTTGCGCGTGTGTGGCACCGAGCCATTCGCCGAGCGCGGCACGATAATTTTCGACATCCCGCTCGCTGGCGATGCGCCGGTCGTCGAGTCGGTGCAGTTCGATTTCCGCCCGCAGAATATCCGCCTGGCTGCCGCGACCGACGGCATACATCGATCGCGTGATCGACACGAGGTCCGTGAAGTAGCGGCGACTCGCGTCAATGACCTGTAACGCCGATTCGGCATACCAGGCATCGAGCCAGGCAACGCTCACGGCCTCGCGCACGGCGCGCCGGCGCGTCATGCCGTTGGATGTCATTTCCGAGGCGCGCTGATCGACCCGCTCGGATGCCAGCGCGCGGCTGTTGCCGGGCGGAAACGCCTGGCGCAGCCCGAGTTGCAGCTGGGTCATGCCTTCGGTCGAAAACCCGCCCGATTCGAGCGGGTAGTTCAGCAGGCCGACCCGCAGCGTCGGGTCGGGCAGGGCTCCTGCGGCGACAGACTGTTCATTCAGCGATGCCGCGCGCGCTGCGAGTTCCTCGGTGCCGGGTTCCGCGGCCAGGGCGATGTCGATCGCCTCGCCAAGTGCCAGTGGTGCGGCCGCGCCGCACTCGCCGGCGACCAGCCCCGCAATCAGCATGAACAAAAACGCGCGTGCCGCGGCTCGTCGATAAGACGTACCGGCACGGCATAACCAATCTCGATGTGTGTGGGGTGTAATCCCCTTGTGAACAGGCATGACCCATCTCCCCGAAAGAAACAAAAGCGGTTTCAGTTCGAGGCGCGGATCAGATCAGGAATGCACAGTTCCGTAGAAAAAGCGGCGGGCCCGCACGCGGCGGATGAGCATCGAGCGGTGGTCCGGCCTGTTGCCGGCCGTCGGTCGCGGCGGCGGTTGGTGCGGTATCGATTACCAGCAACAACGGCCCGTGATCATCCGGCCATCCGGCGCGGCTGTCGGCAGCCAGGTCGATGTCCGTGGTGCATGCGCCGTCGCCGGTCGACCAGCAGTCGGCATCGTCGACGGGGTCGCAATGACCGCAATGGGTATTGGACATGTCCATCACCGTACCCATGCCCATTGCCATATCCATCGGCGCGCCGGCCAGGCAGGGCTGGATGACAAGATGGGCCCAAGCGAGCACGAAGATGGCGAGCAGCCGAATGCCGCGCGCGCGTCTATTATTTCGTGTGCCCGTCTTCATGATGCCGCCGAATCTAACCCTGTTCGGGCTGAAAAGCTACCGGCGGATCGACAGATCGGCGGGGTCCCGCACGGCGTGTTCGGTTGCCGGGGCGGCCCGACAGCCCGGGAAACAGTAGTGGCCGGCCAATTATTGTGACCATTTGCTGCAACGCATGAAGAGCGGTTAAAGCAGTTGAATTAATCGGCAACGTGGCGTTATGCTGTGGGTCCGGCGGTCCTTCGCCGGGTGCATGCCACACAGTTGCCGGAGATTCCCCCTCATGCCCTATGAATACTTCGCCCGACGTCAGGATCCCGAGTTCGAACACTTCACGGCCGAACCGGTCAGCGGCGCGCTCGGCGCGGTGATCGGCGATATCGATATTACCCGGCCCCTCGACGATGCGGCCGCCGATGAGATGCGCGCGGCGCTCGTGCATTACATGGTGTTGTTCTTTCGCGACCAGCCGCTGACGCCCGAGCAACACGTGCGCTTTGCGAAAATCTTCGGCGAGGTGCAGATGGGCGGCACGATTCCGCGACTCGAAGAACAGCCGGAGATCAAGAAGCAGGAATACACGCAACAGTCGCAGGTGACCGGCGACGTAAACATGCATGCCGACGATACCTTCGTCGAGATTCCGTCGCGCTGTTCCATCCTGCACGGCGTGAAGATGCCGCGAGCGGGCGGGGACACGCTGTGGGTCAACTGTGAGGCGGCGTATGCGGCGCTGTCGCAACCGATGAAGGACATGCTCGGGCCGCTGCAGGCTGAACACAATCTGTCCGCGAAGTTCGGCAATATTGCGCCGGGCGTTGAGGATCCGGAAATGAAGGTGCGGATTCACAAGCATTACCCGCCGGTACAGCATCCGGTATTTCGCACGCACCCGGTCAGCGGACGGCAGTGTATCTATGTCAACGAGATGGTCACAACCCGCATCATCGGCCTCGAACCGGCCGAGAGCGATACGATTCTCGCGTTCCTGATTGCGCACCTGAAGCAACCGATCTTTCAGTGCCGCTTGCACTGGCAGGACCACACGGTGGCGGTCTGGGACAATCGCTCGGTGCAGCACCAGGTGCTGGCCGACTTCCAGCCGGATTACCGCCTCAACCAGCGCATCGCCATCAGCGATGACGCCCGTCCGTTTTAGTGCCGGTGTACAGTTTCTTAAGTTTCTGAAGTTATTTTCTGCGGCGCGGCGTTTGTCGGGCGCGGCCACTTTGGTTCTGTTGCAAAATTTCCGACCGCGGTATCCGGTATCTGCCTCGATCAGCGCATCGCGATCCGCGCGGGAATGCTGGTGCCGGTGGGGAATGCTGGTGCCGGTGTACAGTTTCTTAAGTTTCTGAAGTTATTTTCTGCGGCGCGGCGTTTGTCGGGCGCGGCCACTTTGGTTCTGTTGCAAAATTTCCGACCTCGGCGTCCGGCATCTGCCCCGATCAGCGCATTGTGATCCGTGACGATGCTCCACCGTTCCGATTCGCTCGTTGAGCGCTGCTGCGTCAGGCCGTGGCGGCGGCCCGCGCGTGGCGCACGGCCGGATGTCGTATCGTGCCGTCGTGCACGTTGATGCCATTGGCCAGGTGCGGGTCCGTCGCGATGGCCCGGTCGAGTCCCTGATCGGCCAGTGCGCGGATAAAGGGCAGCGTTGCATGGGTCAATGCCAGCGTTGAGGTACGCGGTACGGCGCCCGGAATATTTGTCACGCAGTAGTGCACGATGTCATCGACGATATAGGTCGGTTCGGCGTGGGTCGTCGGTCGGCTCGTTTCGGCGCAGCCGCCCTGATCGATCGATATGTCGACGATGACGCTGCCGGGACGCATGTCGCGAACCATCCGGCGTGTGATGAGTTTGGGAGCCGCATCGCCGGGTATCAGCACGGCGCCGACGACGAGGTCGGCGCCGGTGACGAGTGGTCCGATCGACTCCGGCGTGGACACGATCGTATGCAGTCGTTCGCCGAATTGCGCAATCAGCACGGCGAGTCGTTCGGGTGATCGGTCGAGGATCGTGACATCGGCCTGCAGCCCCAGGGCCATTTGCAGCGCGTGACTGCCGGCAACGCCGCCACCGATGACGACCACGCGTGCGGGCGAGACGCCGGACACGCCGCCGAGCAGAATGCCGGAACCGCCACTGGATTTTTGCAGGCAGTGCGCACCGACCTGGATCGACATCCGGCCCGCGACGGCGCTCATCGGCTGCAACAACGGCAGCGAGCCGTCATCGGCCGTGACCGTTTCGTAAGCAATGGACGTGGCGCCGCTCGCACATAGTGCATCGGTCAGCGCCGGGTCGGCCGCCAGGTGCAGATAAGTGAACAGTATCTGGCCGCGCCGTAATCGGGTGACCTCTGACGGCTGCGGTTCCTTGACCTTGATGATCAGTTCCGCCGGTTCGAAAATCTCGGCGGGCGAATCGGCGATGGTTGCACCGGCATTCCGGTAGTCGGCGTCCGTCAGGCCGATCCCGGCCCCGGCCCCGGTCTCGACGAAGACCTCATGCCCGGCGGCGACGAGCGTGCGTACGTCGTCGGCGACCAGGCCGACGCGATATTCGTGCACCTTGATTTCTTTCGGGACGCCAATCTTCATATCGGTACCTGGGGGTGGAGCATATCCGCCGTCGGCCGGTGCGGTTATTCTATGCAATCGGACGCACGCGGCGGTGGTTATGGATCAGGTTAGTGACGCAGGCAACATACAGACTGGTGGTCGATCTGCATATCGATGCCGATGAGTTTGTCCGGCTCTACAGCGGGTCGGCGACAACGGTCGTGGCGCAGGCGCGTAGCGGGTTGCGTGTACAGTTTCCGGCCGGTGCGCTGCGACCGTTTGTGCTGCATAACGGCATCCACGGCGTCTTCGAGATCGTCATCGACGAGCACAACAAACTGCAGTCCGTGGCGCGCATCGGCTGACGGATGGCCGCAGTCCTGCTGCAGCGTCTCTGGCACGGTCACGGCGCCCGCCGCGCGGCGATTCGCCCACGCAGCGACACCGTGCCGGCGTTCACAAAATAGACAGTCTTAACTGTCGGATATTACGAATATTTTTTCAGAGGCTAACTATGTCACCCTGTATATTCAGCACACGAATAAACGCAGGGAGTCACCGTGTCCGCCGATCCAAACAAACCCATTTCGCTCCGGAAAGATATGTCCGACAAGGCTGATTCCACCAAAGATGCGACGGACAATGCCGCACACCTCTACGCCGAGTTACGGCGCAGCCCGGAGGAAATACGCGACCTGTTTCGAGAAGGCAAATATCCATACAAGACCAAGATCAAGAACTCCATTTACGAAGCGCACAAGGAGGAATTGCAGGTCGAATTGCTCAAGGTGCAGAGCTGGGTCAAACAGACGGGGCAGCGAATTGTCGTATTGTTTGAGGGACGCGATGCCGCGGGTAAGGGCGGCACGATCAAGCGATTCATGGAGCACCTGAATCCGCGTGCCGCGCGGACCGTGGCGCTGGAAATACCATCCGAGGTGGAGCGTGGACAGTGGTATTTCCAGCGTTACATCAAGCATCTGCCGACGGCCGGTGAAATGGTGTTTTTCGACCGCTCCTGGTACAACCGCGCGGGCGTCGAGCGCGTCATGGGGTTCTGCGGTTCGCTGGAGTACCTCGAGTTCATGCGCCAGGTGCCGGATCTCGAAAGGATGCTGGTGCGTTCCGGCATACGCCTGTTCAAATTCTGGTTCTCGGTGACCGAGGAAGAGCAGCAGCGCCGGTTTAGGTCCCGCAAAAAGGATCCGCTGAAGCAATGGAAACTCAGCTCGATTGACGAACAGTCGCGCAGCAAGTGGCTCGAGTACACGCAGGCCAAGGAAGCAATGTTCTTCTATACGGATACGGCCGACGCACCGTGGACCGTGATCAAGTCCGACGACAAGCGCCGTGCGCGTTTGAATTGTCTGCAATACTTCCTGAGCCGGCTCGACTACCCCGGCAAGGACGGGCGCGTCGTGCGCGGTCCTGATCCGCTGATCGTGGGTAATCCGTCCCAGGTGATCGAGAAAGACCGGCATCTCTGGGGTTAGGTGCAGACTTGCGGCAAACTGCGACCGACGAGAGGGAGAAAATCGAGTAGCGTTGGATTATTACCTTCAACACATTAGAGGATCCTGTTGTTGAAGCACGCGATGGTAAACGGCCGGCCATGCAAGAATTGCGGTGCGGCGCTGAATGGCCGTTACTGCGCCAACTGCGGTCAGGGAGCCGATGTTCGTGTCGCGAGCATGTCCGAGCTCATTTCTGATCTTCTCGGCGATCTCTGGAGCTTCGATTCGCGTCTGTGGCGAAGCATGCTGCCGCTGCTGATCAGGCCGGGTCAGCTGACGATCGACTACCTGGAAGGCCGGCGCGCGCGTTACGTCCCGCCGTTTCGAATGTACGTCGTACTGAGCCTCGCCTTCTTCGTCGTGGCCTCGCTGGTCGGGCGGGGCGCCGTGATGGTTGTTGACGGGGGAGAAAAGCAGGTTGCGGGTCGACTCGCGGAGGATTTGCAGCAAAATCCAGACGCGAGCATTGCTCTGCCGTTCGTGATCGGTACTGACAGCGTCGCTCCGGAAAGCGGGGCGTGTAGCGACCTGG
Organism: Gammaproteobacteria bacterium; assembly: GCA_021773815.1. Taxonomy (GTDB): domain Bacteria; phylum Pseudomonadota; class Gammaproteobacteria; order Steroidobacterales; genus SMWD01. The sequence goes on along the minus strand of JAJFJS010000036.1, from coordinate 49,919 downwards.
CCATCAATCTGCCCGCGTTTCTGGATACGCCGGATCGCCGACAGCGGCTGCTGGACTCGTGCAATGCAGTCGTAGCCGACAGCGGGGATTCATTTCAGCGTGCGTTGGCGGATAACGTGCCGATGATGATGCTCTTGTTCATCCCGCTGATGGCGTTCGTGATGAAGGTTATCTATTTTCGGACCGGGAGAAAGTACGTCGAACATCTGTTGTTCTTGTTGCATTTTCACGCATTCTTTTTCTTGCTAGCGTTGGCCGTCACTCTGCTGAGTGCGACGGTTAGCCTGGTGCCGGCACTGAACGAACCGGTGGACTTCGTTACTTCAATGGCCTACGGGGTCTATTTGCCGGTCTATCTCTTCGTCGCGATGCGCTGCGTATACGGTCAGGAAATTGTTGCGACCGGCGGCAAGTACGTGCTGCTCGTAGTCGGTTACGGGATGATGATGCTAATCAGTTTCCTCGTCATGCTCGCTTACACGGCGTACAACCTCTAGCCTGCATTCTTCATGAAGGCGGCGCCGACTGCAGCGTGTACCGAGCACCAGATTCTTGCGAACGTTCAGCACGAGATCGCTGCCGCTAGTGACGGCATTAAACGCAGCGTGCACTGAAGGTATCGTGCCGTCGGAGTTGAATCCGGTAAACCAGTCGCCGGAAAAAGACCGTTGATCCGCATTGTCGCAGTACCGCACTGCTGTATTGTTAACGAAACAGATCTCGGCTGTCTTATTCAGTGTGCCGCTCGAGCGCATCCCCGGCTGAACCCTGCGGAAGCGCACGACGGGCCTGCGGCAGAGGAGTTACGGGGGCACTGTCCGCAGATTCCGCACGGGAGCCTGGTAGCAAGCTGGCGGCGTTTCCGCTATTATCTAGACTTAGTCTAAATTAAATATCGGGCGAATTCGGGCGGTTATGTTCCGCTCACCACTCAGCCAGATTTCTGCTCAAGCCGAAAAATTTTCCTGCCAATGGAGATGGTTTTAATGCTTAACCAAACGATCCGTGTGTTTGCTGCTTTAGCGGCAGCGATGTCATTAGTCGTGCCACTAAGTTCTGCTATTGCTCAGGTTCAGCCCCACCAGGGTCAGCCCAAGTCGCACCAGTTCTGGTGGCCCGACCAACTGGATCTCACTCCGCTGCGCCAGCATGCTGCGGAGTCGGACCCAATGGGTGAGGAGGTCGATTACGCCAAGGCGTTTAAGACCCTCGATCTGGGTGCGGTAAAAAAGGATATCGATTCACTGCTGACGACGCCGCAGGACTGGTGGCCGCCGGACTACGGTAACTACGGGCCTTTGTTCATCAGGATGGCCTGGCATAGCGCGGGCACGTACCGCGTGGCAGACGGGCGCGGCGGTGCCGGCGGCGGTCAACAGCGCTTCGATCCGCTCAACAGCTGGCCCGACAATGCCAATCTCGACAAGGCGCGGCGGCTGCTATGGCCGATCAAGCAGAAATACGGCAGCAAGATTTCATGGGCCGACCTGATGGTGTTGACCGGCAATGTCGCGCTGGAAAACATGGGCTTCAAGACTTACGGTTTTGCCGGCGGGCGTGAAGACGATTGGGAACCCGACCTGGTCTACTGGGGTCCTGAGCAGAAGTTTCTCGCGGATGAACGCTACAGCGGCGACAGAATGCTGGAAAACCCGCTCGCTGCCGTTCAGATGGGACTGATCTACGTGAATCCGGAGGGGCCGAACGGCAACCCGGATCCGCTCGCTGCGGCCCGGGACATTCGCGAGACGTTTGGCCGCATGGCGATGAACGATGAGGAGACCGTGGCGCTGATCGCCGGCGGACACACGTTCGGCAAGAACCATGGCGCCGTCAAGCCGGCCGATTGCATCGGCCCGGAGCCCGCAGCCGCAGGCATCGAGCAGCAGGGCTTCGGCTGGAATAACTCGTGCGGTAAGGGCAATGCGGAATACACCACCACCAGCGGCCTCGAAGGCGCATGGACGGTAACCCCGGTCCGTTGGAGCATTAATTATCTGCAGAACCTGTTTGCCTTCAATTGGGTGCAAACGAAGAGTCCCGCGGGCGCAGTCCAGTGGATTCCCGATGATCCGGGCGCAGCCAATCTCGTGCCGGACGCCCACGATCCGACGAAGCGCCACCCGCCCGTGATGCTGACAACTGACCTGTCGCTGAAGTTCGACCCGAGCTACAGCAAGATTGCGCAGCGCTTCCAGAAGAATCCGGAGGAATTTGAACTCGCCTTCGCCAAGGCATGGTTCAAGTTAACGCACCGCGATATGGGGCCGCGCGCGCGCTACATCGGCGCTCAGGTGCCTGCCGAGGAACTGCTTTGGCAAGATCCCGTTCCCGCAGTCGATCACGCGCTGATTGATGCAAAGGACATCGCCAGGCTGAAGTCCGAGGTCTTGGCGTCGGGGTTGAGCGTACCCGAACTGGTCAGGACCGCCTGGGCGTCAGCTGCCAGCTTCCGCGGCACCGACATGCGCGGCGGCGCGAACGGGGGCCGCCTGCGACTCGCGCCGCAGAAAGATTGGCAGGTCAACAATCCGGCGGAACTGGCGAAGGTGCTGAAGCGCCTGGAGGGCATCCAAAAAGAATTCAACCGCGCGCAATCGGGCGGGAAAAAGGTATCGCTCGCCGACCTGATCGTTCTGGGTGGCTCCGCCGCTATTGAACAGGCCGCAAAGAAGGCCGGGCACGACGTGCAGGTTCCCTTTATGCCGGGACGCACGGACGCATCGCAAGCGCAAACTGATGTGAAATCTTTTGCCGTGCTCGAGCCGACCGCAGACGGATTTCGCAACTACTTCGGCAAGGATTTACGCAGATCGCCGGCGGAAATGCTGGTCGATCGGGCGAACCTGCTGACCCTGACGGTGCCCGAAATGACCGCTCTGGTCGGCGGCATGCGGACCCTGAACGCAAATACCGGACAATCCGGGCATGGCGTGTTCACCGACCGACCCGGGACGTTGAGCAACGACTTTTTCGTGAACCTGCTCGACATGTCCACGAGTTGGGCGCAGTCAACTGGATCGGCCGGCGTTTACGAAGGTCGTGATCGTGAGACCGGCGAACTCAAATGGATGGCCACTCCCGTCGATCTCGTATTCGGCTCCAACTCCGAACTGCGCGCCATCGCAGAATTCTATGCCGCTGACGACGGGGGCGAGATGTTCGTGCGTAACTTTGTCGATGCATGGACCAAGGTGATGATGCTGGATCGCTTCTGACCTGCGTGTATTTTCTGGTCCGGTAGCCGATGACAGAAAGCGGATAGAGCCGCATCGGATGATTGCCTTATCGGGCGGCGGCGCCTGTCGGCATGATGCTCCGGCCCGGGATCCAGAGTCGACACGCCCATGATCAGGGTGGCGATGCCTCCCATCGGGCGCAGGGCAAGGCGCCCGTTTATGTCCCGGTCGGAGGTGCGCCGCGTCAGGGCGTGGGGCCGATCTCCGGCGCGCAAGCCAGGCCCGAAGCCATCACCGTTGAGTGGTTCTTAGCTTTGTCGAATCAATGATTGCTCGGTACGGACGAGCACATCCGGCGGAGTGTCAGACCTGCGGTCAACGAGTAATCTGCATGTGAGGCTTTCTCTCAGGCCGATTCATGCACGACATCTTCACCCGTCGTCCGGCGCATGTGCTCCCGTGCTTTCTGCCCGGCGAATTCCTGCTGTGTCGTCATGCTGCTCCCGACCCATTTATCCATCAATTTGCAGGCAACGATATCACCGCTGACGTTGATGGCTGTTCGGCTCATATCCAGTATTCGATCAACACCCATTATCAGGGCGACCCCCGCCGGGGGAATACCGATGGTCGAGAGAACCATCGACAGAATGACAATGCCGACACCGGGTGTAGCGGGAGAACCGATAGACGCGCCGACCGCCATCGCAACCACGAGAACCATTCCGCCCATGCTGATGTCGATGCCGTAAACCTGGGCGAGAAATACCGTCGCCGCCCCCTGATAGAGGGCCGTACCATTCATGTTTATGGTGGCGCCAAGAGGGATCACGAACTGGGATATCGACGGCCTGACGTTCAGTTTCTCCTCGGCCGTTCGAATGGACAGCGGCATGACTGCTGCCGAACTGGAAGTGGAAAACGCCAGCAACAACAGCTCACGGATTGACCGAATAAAGTGGATGGGTCGTTCCCCCGCGACAGAGAACACAATCAGCAGATATAAAAGGAACAGCAGAAGAAGGCCGATAAGCACGGTAAGCACGTAGTAGCCCATTCCCAGTAACGCGTCGAACCCGATCTGGCTGGTCAGGCGTGCCATCAGACCAAACACGGCAATCGGAGCCAGTAGCATGGCCCAGCGCACGACCGTCATGCAGACTTCCTGCAGAGATCCGAGCAAGTCCAGCATGGGCTTCGCCGTTTCGGGCGGCATGGCGATCAATGCTACGCCGACAACGGCTGAGAAAATCACCACCTGGAGCATCTCGCCCTGCACCATGGAACTCAACGGATTTCCGGGGAGCAGCCCAATGAGTTGCTGCGGTAGCTCTCGCCACTCGGGCGGTGCGACAGGCGTACTGTCGACGACGAGAACTTCGCGAGCTGCAGCTTGCATCGTGGCGCTGAGGGCCTTTCCCGGTTCGAGAAGATCCGCGATCCAGAGGCCGATTCCTGCCGCGACGGCGGTCGTCACCAGGAAATAAGCTACCGTCGCCAGACCAAGCTGTTTGAGTTGGGCCACGTTCTCGCCGGCCGCCAGTCCCCGGATGATCGAGGCGAAAATCAGCGGAATGACTATCATCTGGATCGTCGTGAGAAACAGCTGGCCGGGAAGTGCCAGCCAGTCGCCGATTACAGCCCCGATGCGGGGCGGAACCCAGCCTGTGGACGGCCCGATTGCGGCACCAACCCCGAGTCCGAGTGCCATACCGATCAGGACCTTTAGCCAAAGCCGCCCCTCGACAAGCCCATGGATATGCCGGCTCAGATGTCTCAGCGATCGAGGGTGCAGGACATCGATAGTCTTGATACTGGTTTTGGCCATGCGAAAAAGACGTCACGTTACGGGCTGGTAGTCTATCAATGTATGACCGCGCGGAGTCCCCGTCAGTACGGATTTCCCTTACACTGGCGCGACGACCCCGGCGCAGTGTGCCGTTTCTGGACCTATCCGCAGGTGTTGCGATGTCAGCTCGGCATCAGATGGGCCGGTGATCCTGGCCAATCAGGGTTTTGCCGAGAACGCAACAAACAATGGCTCCCGACGTCGAGGCTGACCAGTCAGTTGATGGTGGATGATTTCCTGATGGTCGGCGGGAAACTGCAAAATCTCACAGGACACTTTGGCCGAACGGCAACGCCCTCGCCACAGGGTGAAAGGGATAAAAATGATCAGCTACGCGGAATATTTCAAGATTTTTATCAGCCTTGTTGCGATCGTAAATCCATTCGGTGTTATTCCGATATTCATTAGTATGACGGCAGCCGAAAGCACGGCCGAACGTCGAAAAACGATGAATCTTGTGCCGATAGGTGTAACGGTTATTCTTTTGGCGTCGCTATTTTTTGGCGAAGAACTCTTGCGTATTTTCGGTATTTCAATCGACTCGTTCAGGGTCGGTGGTGGCATTTTGATTTTGCTGATGGCTATCTCGATGCTGAATGCCAAAATCAGCAGCATCGTACAAACCGGTGAAGAAGCGGACGAATCGATCAGGAAAGAATCTGTCGCAATTGTGCCGCTGGCAATGCCGCTACTTGCGGGGCCCGGCGCTATTAGTACGGTTATAGTCGCGGCGCATAAAACCGTGGGAGTCACGCACTATATTATTATGTCTTCAGTCATCATGCTCTTGAGCGTGCTTATCTGGGGTGTGCTTCGAATGTCGCCCTGGATAGTGCGACATATCAGCGCCACCGGCATCAATATAATTACGCGGACTATGGGGTTAATACTTGCGGCTATAGCGATCGAGTTTATCGCGAACGGTATAAAAGGATTGTTCCCGGTACTGGCGAGAATCTGACAAAACGAATCTGAGACGAACGCGGCGTCCCGAGCGCCCGGTGCCGTGTTTTCGAAGTCAAAACAGTGCGGACAACGGGGGGTATGCGCTGTCTGCCTGTAATTCTACTCCTCCGATTGCGGGTTTCTGTGCGGAAAAACGATCCGGAGCATCGTCACAGCAGCGCCGATCGAAAATGTATGCTGAATCAATCCCGTGCCCGGGTAATGAACGAGCATTTCCAGCCCTGCTGATATGGTTCAGCCGCTCCGATGCGCTAGCATTTCCTGTCCTTCGATGCGGATAAACATGCTATAAGAATACAGCTCGTTGCAAGCAATCATGCGAATGACGGGTCCGGCGGAAATCACTTCACCTCCACCGCAAGACAATGGGGGAAATGTATGTCTGAACTTGATTCATGGCTGGAAAATTTTCGCGATGCATCAACGGATGCTTTGCTGGCGCTGCTTGCTTATATCCCATATCTACTCAGTGCACTGGCTCTTTTAGCGGTCGGTTGGGTCATAGCCCGTCTTGTGCGCGTCTTGATTGAGAAGGCGGCGGCGGGTTTCGACGTGATTCTGCAGAATCTGGGCAAAAAAACGGCAAATCGCAGTCTTCGCATGACACCAGGAATCATTGCGCTGATCGGAAATATCAGCTTCTGGATCATATTGCTGTTATTCACCACGATTGCCACGCGGGTGGGCCGCCTCGACACGATCAATTCCTGGCTGGATCGAATCATCGCCTATGTCCCAACCCTGCTGGTCGGCGGTTTAATCGCTCTGGTCGGTTATGTGCTCAGCAAATATGTGCGTGAAATTATTGTCACGACTGCAGCAACCACCGCATCCAGGCAGGGAAAATTACTCGGACTCATCGCGCAATCGGTAATTTTGCTGACATCTGTGGTCATCAGTCTCGATCAGATTGGAATTGACATCACGTTCCTGACCACTCTGCTGGGCATACTCATAGGCGCATCACTGCTCAGCCTGGCAATTGCATTTGGTTTCGGGGCGAGAGCTTTTGTCGGCAACCTGATCGGTGCCCAACAAGTTCAGCAGTTGATTCAACAGGGCGAGACCGCACGGATCGGGGATGCCGAGGGACAGGTGCTGGAAATTACGCCAACCAGTGTCGTACTCCTGACGGAACAGGGGCGAATAAATGTTCCTGCGAAGCTGTTTCAGGAACAGTCGGCACTGATTCTGTCGAAAGACGAAGATGAGTAGCGTAACCCGGCTGACGCTGGCTCATCTGGAGCAGGCCCCGGAATCGGCCGCCAGAATTCTGCAGCAGATTGATCTGAAGGAAACGGCGGGATTCCTTGCTGACGTACCGGCCCGCCTTGCTGCGCCCGTACTCAACAATATGCTCCCGTTAACCGCCGCCCAATGCCTGGAACTGCTGCAACCCGAGCGCAACGCGGCCATTCTGCGTCAGCTGAATTTTCAGGACATGACCAGCTTGTTGCGCCTCATGCCGCTGCCGCTGCGCGACCTAATATATGCGGAATTGCCGGCCACGCTGGCGAAACGTGCGCGCCGATCCCTGGCCTACTCCGCTAATAAAGTCGGTGCATGGACGGAACCTGATGTACCAATACTGACCACGAGCCAGACGGTAGACGATGCCCTGCGTTTTCTGAGCGAATGTCGGCCGGTCACTGAAGTCTTTATTGAATCAGCTGTTAATGGCCGGTATACCGGTGTTATCCGCATCAAGGATCTGTTGCGGGCAGATCGTGACACCCGCCTGGAACACCTGCGCATGGAATCCGTACAGCCGGTTTTGAATCGTGCCAGCCTGCAGTCCGTGGCATTTCTTTCGTCGTGGGAAACCCGTTCCATGCTGCCTGTAGTCGGGCGACGCGACAACGTGCTGGGCGGCCTTTCTCTGAATAACCTGCGTCTGGGTATCAGGGAATCTCGCGAAATCGATATCGATATTCCCAATTCGTTCGCCGGCCATCTGGCCGGAGCATTAGCCGTGACGGTCAGGGGACTCCTGAGTCTTGCGACAGACGTAACTGACGCTTTGCCCAAATCTCCTCGGGAGAAATAGTGTGATGAAAATTGCCCATGAAAATACTGTCGTTGCACTCGATCGGCAATATTTTCTCTCGCACCCGAAAAGGGCGGCACGTGAAACGGAAAAGATGTCGCGCAGCGATGCAGTGGATGCGCTCTCGATTCATCCCGCCAGTGTTTTGGCCCCGGTGATAGCGGCAGTCGTCCCGGATGTTGCTTCTGAGCTGCTGACCAGCTTGCCGGACAGGCTTGCCGCCGAATTGCTGTCGGAAATGTCGCCGAGCACTGCCGCCAGGCTGCTGAAACAAACCAGCGAAAATGAAAGGCGTCTGCTGCTTAAGCTCCTGGACCAGCACATCGCGGCCGAGATCCGGCGATTACTGACTTATCCGCCCGACAGCGCCGGGGCATTGATGGAAGCCCAGGTCGACTACTTCAGGGATGATGCTACGGTTGATGCGACGCTCGACAAGCTGCGGCAGAACAGAGCTCGTGCCACGCGCAGCCTTTTTGTCGTCGACGAAGAAAACCGGCTATCGGGCCGCGTGTCTATCCAGGAAATTGCCATTGCTCCCTCCGGCACAAGGCTTTGCGACATAGCGCAGCCCGTAACCACGACTGTCGGCCCTACCTCTTCACGCGAAGAGGTCGTAGAGAAACTGGAATCGTACAGCCTGGTCGATCTGCCCGTTGTCGATATCGACGGTCAGCTGCTCGGTGTGATTTATAACGCTACCTTGCTGCATGCAATTCAGGAAGACGCCACAGCCGACATTCAGAGAATGGTTGGTGCAAGCGCCGATGAGCGGGCATTGTCGCCGCCATTGTTTGCATTGCGTAAAAGGTTGCCCTGGCTGCAGATCAATTTGCTGACGGCATTCCTTGCCGCCGGCGTCGTAGGTATCTTTGAAGATACGATCGCCAGATTTACGGCGCTCGCCGTGCTTTTGCCGGTTGTCGCCGGTCAATCGGGCAACGCTGGTGCACAGGCTCTTGCAGTAACGATGCGCGGACTTGTTTTACGGGAAATCGGCTTGCGCAACTGGGTTACGGTAACCGTGAAGGAAGTTCAGGTCGGATTCATGAACGGACTTGCGGTAGCGGCGACCTGCGGGCTGGGTGTCTTCTTGTGGAGCGGTTCACTGGGACTGGTCATGGTCATTGCCATTTCCATGGTGCTCGCCATGGTCGCAGCAGGGTTTGCCGGCGCGGTCGTGCCCATAGTTCTGACAAAGCTTGGCCAGGATCCCGCACAATCTTCTTCAATCATCCTGACGACCGTGACCGATGTTGCGGGCTTTTTTTCGTTTCTCGGCATAGCCACAATTCTTGCCTCTTCGCTATAGAACAGAGCGCACAATAAATTTATGGACTCAATTATCTGGATCGGAATCCTGCTCTGCCTGACGCAGTCCGCGATGTTCTCCGGTCTGAACCTTGCCTTCTTCAGTCTGAGCCGACTGCGCCTCGAAGCGGAGTCTGCAACCGGTAACCGGCAGGCAATCAAAGTTCTTGCCATGCGTCGCGACTCGAATTTCCTGCTGACGACGATTCTTTGGGGAAATGTGGGTATCAACGTATTGCTTACCTTGCTGTCGAATTCCGTGCTGGCCGGAGTAGCTGCTTTTGCTTTTTCGACAGTCGTCATCACCATTGCCGGCGAAATCATGCCGCAGGCTTATTTTTCTCGACGGGCATTGAAAGTTGCTGCTCTGCTTGGCCCACTGCTGCGGATATACCAATATTTGCTCTATCCGGTTGCAAAACCGACCGCCTGGCTGCTGGACAAATGGCTTGGCAAGGAAAGCGTCGAGTTTCTGCGCGAGCGACAACTTGTCGGCGTCATCCAGGAGCACATGAAATCCGATTTTGCCGAAGTCGATGAGGTCGAAGGGCGGGGTGCATTAAACTTTCTCGAGATAGACGATGTGCCGATCGAGCAGGAAGGAGAAGCCGTCGATCCGCTGAGCATAATCGAATTGCCGACGAAGATTGATCTGCCGATCTTCCCGGATATCGAGCGAACGGCTTCGGATGCGTTTATAAGACAGGTTAATGGTTCGGGAATGAAGTGGGTTGTGCTTACGGACGCTGGCGGCCACCCGCAATTGATTCTCGATTCGGACGCGTTTCTGCGTGCGGCGCTGCTTGACGAAAAACCGCTCGATCCATATTTGTATTGTCATCGGCCGACAATCGTACATGATCCAAGTCGACCGCTCGGTCACACGATCATGGATCTGAAACGCGGCAGCAGTCCTGACAGCGATATCGCGATTCGTAAAGACATTGTCCTCCTGTGGACCCCGGATCAGAAGCGCGTTATTACCGGCGCCGATCTGCTCGGGCGGTTGTTTACGGGTATCGGCTGAACGCTTACGGCGGTTCAGCAACGACAACCGTATCGGGGCTCGCAAGGCGCATTTCCGGCCGGATCCAAAATATTGAAAACCCGGGATCCGAATACGGCTAAAATATTCGTTCGCCGCACCACAAGCGGTACCAAGGGAACCTATGACTTATTGTGTTGGCATTACGGTCAATGACGGACTGATATTCGCGTCGGATTCACGGACCAACGCGGGCGTCGATCAGATCAGCGCATACAGCAAAATGTATCGGTTCTTTGGTGACGGCGAACGGATGTTCACCATGCTGACGGCCGGTAATCTGGCCACGTCGCAGGCCGTCGTTCGACAAATGCGGCGCGATCTGGACAGCGGCGCCGCGACGAATCTGAAAACATTACCGCATCTTGCCGAGGTCGCTGACTATATCGGCTCGATCAGCCTGGCTGCGCAACGCAAGCATGCCGGCAGCAAGGAAGAGAAGTTCGATGCGGGTGCGAGTTTCATCGTCGGCGGGCAGATTGCCGGCAAGCCGCCGCAGATTTTCCTGATCTACCCGGAAGGCAACCATATCCGTGCGACTGCACGAACGTCATACCTGCAAATCGGCGAATTGAAGTACGGCAAGCCCATCCTCGACCGAATCGTCGAGCCGAAACTGGATCTGGAAACTGCCGCCCGCTGTGCCATGGTCTCGATGGATTCAACTCTGCGCAGCAATATTACGGTCGGTCCGCCCCTCGAACTGCTGATCTATCGCACGGACTCACTGCTTCCCGGTGAGCATATCGTGTTCGAGGAAGACGACGAGTATCTGCGCACTTTGCGTGGTACATGGCAGGAAGGCTTGATGAAAGCCTTCGAGCAGCTGCCGCGGCTGCCTAGTTCCGCCCCGCAGCATCCGGTTCGATTGGTGGACGCACCAGGCGATCAATAAAATTCAGTTTTTCCCGCACCGTATCGGACAGGACGAACGGATACGAATCGTCGATGCCGAGACTCCGGTTCATCTCGTTCAGGTTGATCGAAAGCTCCATCCACTCTCCAAGCCAATCTCGTGATGCACCCGCCGGAAGGGTAATCAGGCCGGCGGATTCCGCCGTCTCCAGCGCGTCGACAATGTGCAGGTAATGCGCAAATGTTTCGGCCCAATCCTCATAGGGATGAGAGGAAGCATAGGCGCTGATGTACCGGACTGACCACTGACCGGGAGGGCCGTTACGGTAGTATGTGTCCAGCGACGTTGCATAGTCGGCACGTTCATCGCCGAACAGTTGTCGAAACGTATCCTGTCCTCCCCGGCCCCATACGAGTGCATACAGGTAGAAATGGCCGCTCTCGTGACGAAAATGGCCCAGCAGCGTGCGATACAGCTCAAGCATTTCGTCGCGCGCTTCCTGGCGGGCGACGTTGTCCGCCTCGTCCAGATTGATCGTGATAGTGCCGTCCATGTGGCCGGTACTGATGAATGACTCCGCGACAGCCGGATTGCGCCGGCGATCCTCCAGAAACTGAAAATTTAATTTCCGCTTTCCATCGGCTGCCGCCAACGGGAGTCCCAGCGACAGCAGGCTGTACAGCAATCGTCGTTTTGCGGCTTCCAGCCGACCCCATAACAGCAGATTGCCCGGAACATCGAGACTCGGAATTGTTTGCGTGCGCTCGCAGCCCGGGCAATAGGGGCCTGTCTGTTTTACCGGTATCAGCCAGTTGCAGACTTTGTGTTCGAAGAAATTCTGGCAATAGTTGTAAACGGTACCGTTGCCATCCACGTAACCTCCGCCGGAGTTCGGAACCATGCTGACCATATCTAATGAAACGGGGTCGAAACCGAGCTGTGCGCGGCAGGCGGCGCAAACCGTGTTATCGAAAAATACGCGTTGCCCGCATGTGCAATGAAAGGATTTCATGCGATCGTCTCTTCCGGCAGGAACCATGTCGCGTGAATCGCGGCATGCACTTGCGCAATGTCCAGTTGAATATCGTCAATCAGCCTGTGTATGCCACTGATGTCGAGCGTTGTCATGTCGGCATCGCGCGAGCGGGAGTGTGATTTGGCCAGCGTCGCCAGCGCGGCGTCCGGTCTCGGCAAGCTGCGCAATGAGCGTTCCACCTCGATGAGACAATGTGTAACGGCGCGGGGGAATTCGGTGTCCTTGAACAGATAGGCGATCACATCCGGACCAGAGACTCGACGGCGCACATGCTGTCGATACATCTGGTAGGCGCTCGTCGAACGAAGGATCGCCATCCACAGGGTATTATAATAGCGCTTCAGTTCCGTTTGACTCGGCATCAGGATCGCAGTCGCGACATCAATCAGGCGAGTGGTCATATCCGCACGTTCCAGATTTCGCCCCGCGCGGAGAAACTGGTATCCGGGCCCCTGGCTCATGGTGCCGGCCAGCAAGCCGTTGATTGCCTGACATCGGCCAACGATCTGGGCCAGAACGTCGTGCCGCTTTCTCGCGACCTCTTTGGCCAGCTTCTCCTCAGCAAAGAGCAGTAGCTCATTCACTGCTCGCCAGGCTTCGGTGGGCATCAGGTCGCGGGTCGTCCGGGCGTTTTCCCGGGCCTGGTGCAGGGATCTCAGCAGCGAACTCGGATTTTTTTCATCGGTGATGATGAAGCTTTGCAGGGCGCGCGCATCAGTCACGTTCGCATCCTTTGCGCCATACGCTTGCCGACAATCCAGAATTTCGAGCAAAGGCTCCCAGCCGATGTTGGCGTCTGCCGGCAGATCGAGCAGTAACCCGTGATGAACGTTGATCAAACGTGCGGTGTTCTCGGCCCGCTCAATATAACGCGCCATCCAGTACACTCTTTCCGCAACTTTTGACAACATGACCTAGTTCTCAAGCACCCAGGTGTCTTTGCTGCCGCCACCCTGTGAGGAATTAACGACCAGCGATCCGCGACGAAGTGCGACCCGGGTGAGGCCGCCCGGAGTTACGTACAGGGACTTGCCCTGAAGAATGAAAGGCCGCAGGTCGACATGGCGAGCTTCCAGTTGCCCGTCAACCATGGTTGGCACCGTGGACAACATCAGCGTCGGCTGGGCAACATAGTTGCGGGGGTCCGACCTGAGCCGGTCCCTGAAGGATTCCCGCTCAGCGGGCGTTGCATGCGGCCCGACCAGCATGCCGTAGCCCCCCGATTCATTGGCCGGCTTGACCACCAGTTCGTCCAGGTGCCCCAGTACATAGTCGAGTTGTTTCGGGTCGGAACACAGATACGTCGGTACGTTCGGCAAAATGGGTTCTTGTTCGAGGTAATAACGGATCATGTCGGGTACGTAGGCATAAACGACTTTGTCGTCCGCCACGCCGGTACCGGGTGCGTTGGCCAGCGCAACATTCCCGGCTCGCCAGGCGCGCAGCAGACCGCGCACGCCGAGCTGCGAGTCGGCTCGAAATGCGTCGGGGTCGAGATACTCAGCGTTCACCCGCGTATAGATCACATCTACCTGGGTCAACCCGTCAATCGTGCGCATGTACACCTTGTCGTCACGGACGACGAGATCGCTGCCCTCGACCAGTTCGGTGCCCATGCGCTGAGCGAGATAGGCGTGTTCAAAATAAGCCGAGTTATAGATGCCGGGTGTCAGCACAACCACCTCTGGCTCATCGCCGGCGCGAGGCGACAAAGAGGCCAGCATGTCGAATAACTCGGACGGATAGTCATCGACGGGAGAAATTTTACTGTCCGCAAACAACTCCGGAAAAACCTGTTTCGTCACAATGCGATTTTCCAGCATGTACGAAACTCCGGACGGTACGCGCAGGTTATCCTCCAGTACGTATATTGTGCCCTTAGCATCCCTTACAAGATCGCTGCCGCAGATGTTCGCCCATACACCCAGCGGCGGATTTGCACCCTGACATGCCGGCAGGTAGTTCGCGGATGTCTCCAGAACATCCCGGGGGAAAATTCCGTCCGCTACGATGCGTCGATCGTGATAGACGTCGTCGATAAAGCAATTCAGTGCGCGTAACCGTTGCTTGAGGCCTGCCTCTGTATTGCGCCACTCATCCGCCGCCAGCGTGCGCGGGATGATATCGAACGGCCAGGCCCGATCGATATTCTGCCCTTCGGAGTAAACCGTGAACGTAATGCCCATCTCGACGATAGCTCGCGCAGCCGCGTTCTGTCGCGACTGAAGCTGCCGTTCACTCAGCGCTGAAAGTTGTTGGGCCAGTTTGACTGCGGCAGCCCGAGGTTTCCCGGGAGTCTCGATGATCTCATCCCATGCGGAACCGGAATTGTAGTCGGCCCAACTGATTTTCTGTGGTACTTTTTTCATGATGTATCAATGCATCATACACTGAGACGTGAGCGCCATATTCTTAAGATCCGGATATTGTTGCAGCACCAGTCTGAAACCGAGGATAGTGAAAAATAGTCTGTCTTATTAAAAGAAAGCGCTGCGCCACTCTTTTGCCATTGCATTTCAGGCGTGCTTGCGATGCGATTTTTTCCGACGTGCTTGCAGCGACAGGATCCTATCGTCGCTATCGACCTCCAGGTTATCGATCGGATTGAGCGTGATATTTCGAGTCTGTTTGACTTTTTTCGCGGCCACGTCATTACGATTGCAAACCCGGCGGCCCGGCTGCTTCGCGAAATCCAGAATGCTTAGCGAACTCTCTGGCTTATTTCTTCAGGAACCTGGAGGCCATTCCGAGCAGGTCTCCGGCATTGCTGTCACCGCCGAACAAGGTGCCGAGCAGCCCGGGTCCATCCTGCTCCAGCTTGGAGCCGCCGCCCGTCTGCTTGCTCAGGCTGCCCATGACCATCGTCGCGACCAGGGGTAACAGTTGCTTGATGATGCCGGCATCGATACCCGTATTCGCTGACGCCGCGGCCGCGACCTGGCGACTGGCATCTTTGCTGCCGAGCAAATGACCGAGAATCTTATTGCCGTCCTCGACAGCGCCCGAGTCTCCGAGCGCTTCCGGTTCGTCGATATAGCGCTGATGGCCGCCTTTCTGTAACGCTTTTGCCAGGCCCGCTATGCCGCCGGCTGAGCCGGTATTCTTCTTCAGGCCGGCCGTCAGTGCGGGTACGAGCTGACCGAGTACAGCCCCTGTTTGTGATTCATCGAGCCCGAATTGCTGGCCGATTCGGTTGGTTGCGCCGCCGCTGGCGTCTTTTAGTAGCTGTTGTAACAAGTCCATGATATTCCTCCGATATTCTGTTTATCCATTGTGTCGAAGGAGACCCGCTAACAAGACGGCGAATCCGGTTTTCTTTGACAGCCTACTATACGCATTCCGGCCCACTTTGGATTTGCATGCCGGCACCGAATTGTCGCGACGGCGAGAATTGTGTCAGAACTGCTATCGGCAAATTCCCGGCCAATGGCCTGTTAGCAGGGCCGGGAATCCGGACGAAGAAGGACGAATATCGAAGATCGACGCGCTCAATCGTCGCCAGTGGGATCCAAAGACTTACCTGTGGCGAATGAACGGTGACCGATGCTGCCGTCGACTTCTAAGGTTAGTGTTTACCAATCAGGATATTCAGGCGGCGACGATTGTTAGATTTCGCTGCGATTTCGTTGCGCGATGTGCCTGTTTCGTCGCGCGGCCAAATCCGCAATGTGCATGGTCAGTTTCGTTTGTGTTGAATTTGTTGTGGCTATTGACGAGAAGTATTTATGGAGAGCGTGATGAGACAAGAAAATGGAATGACGTTGGGATACTGCCTGGCGCTTGGCCTGCTAATTCTCGCGTCGGCCGTGCATGCCAGCGATCAGCCCGGACAATTTTATACCGGCGCTATGGGTACCTACATTGATTCTGATCGCGACCGAAGCCTCCGTGATGAGATTGCCGGCGGCCAGATTCAATTCGGTTATGCGCTGTCCGAATACTTTAACCTGGAGCTGGATGGCCAGCTGCTGGATATCAACGGAAGTCCTGGCGCGGATCTGAAGCAGAAGGCCATTTCGTTCGATGTATTGAACGTACATAACCGAGATGGCACATTCTCACCCTATCTTCTCGGCGGAATCGGCTGGGTGAATTCTGAATTTCAGGGCGGTGTCGATGACGACAATCTGCAACTGAAGGCCGGATTTGGTCTGTTGTCCGATCTGTTTTCCGATCGTCTGTCTCTGCGTACCGAGGTGCTCATTCGCTGGGAGGATGCGCGGGGCGGAGATTTTCGTGACCTGCTCGTCAATGCCGGTCTGCAATATGCTTTCGGTAATGCCCGGACGCGAACGGTCGACAGCGACAGCGACGGCGTCGAGGACGCCGGTGATCGTTGCCCCGGCACGCCTGTTGGCGAAGCGGTAGACAATCGTGGCTGTGAATTCGACGCTGATGGTGACGGCGTCGTCAACGGACGGGATTCGTGTCCTGATACGTTGCGCGGGGCCGTGGTCGACAGCCGCGGCTGCGCCGTTGACGGTGACGGTGACGGCGTTCCGGACGGCATTGATCAGTGCAAAGGTACACCGAGGGGCGCGACGGTCGGCCCGGATGGTTGCGAACTGGACTCAGACGGTGACGGCGTTGTCGACAGGCTTGATCGATGCCCGGGAACGCCTGCGGGGGTGGCGACAGATGTCAAAGGATGTGAAATCAAGGCAGCAATAAACCTGCCGGATGTCAACTTTGGAACCAATTCTGACAGCCTGCTTTTGAGCGGCAAAGGCACACTGGACGATGCCGCGGCAACACTGCGAAAGAATCCGAAAATCGTTGTCGAGATCGGCGGCCATACGGATAGTCAGGGTGCGGCCGAATACAATCTGTCGCTGTCCGAGCGACGGGCGAAAACGGTACAGGCCTATCTGGCCGGCAAAGGCATTGATATCAAGCGCCTGAAATATCGCGGCTATGGCGAGACTCAACCGATTGCCAGCAATGAGTCGGCCGCCGGTAGAGCCGAAAACCGACGAGTCGTATTGCGTGTTCTGAGCCGCTAGGCAGATATAGAGCGATTTGGCTGCGTTGAGCTGAAACCCGTTCCTGTCCCGGTTCCCGGGGCATGAACGGGTGCTACGCCGCCGCGCGCAGCGCCGGTAGAACCCGCTCGCCGATCAGCCTGATGCCGTGCGCCTGGTGATTCTTCAGTTCCAGGCAGATCTCCGTGACGCCGATTGCTTTGAATTCGAGCAGGTGCTCGATGATGCGGTCCAGTTGGTCGATGCCGCCCGTCAGCGTCAGTCGGTCGACGCACAGATCGAGCAGGTGGTCCGGAACGCCGTCGACCGAATGCTCGTTTTTCGGCGCCATCGCGTAGATCTGCGGGATATGTTCGAGAATGACGGCGAAGTCCTCGGCGGACATGAACTCGCGCATCATGTATTCGCGAAACAGGGCGCGGAAACCGATCCAGCGTCGCGCCTCGTGGCGCGCCTCGTCCGGATCATCGTAAACGTACCAGGCCATGAAGTTGTTGAAGCGAAAACCCGTGCGGTCGCGGCCGATCTCGGCCATCCGGTCGTGCACGGCGCCGATCGCATCCTGCGCCAGTGCCAGTGACAGGTCGCTCATGAAGACCCCGTCCGCGTGTTTTGCCGCCATGCGCAGCATCTGCGGACGATTTGCACCGGCATATATAAGAGGTGACGGCGCCGTGACCCACTGCGGGTCATAGCCGTGAATGGAAAACAGCTCGCCGGTATAGTCGAACGGTCTGGCCGTGCACATGCCCTTGACGATCTCGAGGCATTCGCGGACATAGCGGACCCGCTTCTCGAACGGGATGCCGAGCGCCATGACGACTTCGCCACCGCCGCCGATCATGGTTTGGGCGCGGCCGGCGGCAATCTCATTTAACGTCAGCAGCGCCATGCCGATCCGGAACGGATGCATCTCGTAGGCGTTCAGCGCCATCGGCGCCACCCGCAGCGTCCGGGATCGCCGCGCGAGTTCGGCCATGTTCGTCAGCGGATCGCGGCCGTCCAGATAGCTGGCATTCCAGACCGTCCGGATACCGAATCGTTCGGCCAGCAGGCCGAGTTCCGCCAGTTGATCTGGAGGCAGGTGGGAGTCGAGAACGATGTCGATATCCATCGGATGAAGATACCGAAAGCCCGTCGCCGCGTCAGCCGGCGCTGGAACCCGGCACGCGACGGCGTCTGCCGTCTTACCTGGTGTCGACCTAGCTGCCCGGGGACTTGATAAGCCGTATGCTCTGGCCCGCCATGTGTGTGGGTCGGCTTTCGAGCATGCTCATCGCTTCGCCCAGGGCCTGCTGAAATTCCTCAGACCGGAAGAAACCGACGAATTCCGCTTTCGTCTTCCAGTTCGAGTAAATCATCATCGAATTAGGCCGTGCAACATCAGCGAACAATCTCGTTTCGACGTGCCCCTCATGACTGTTCATGTCTTCGATGAGTTGCATCAGCGCTTTCTTAAAGTCTTCGACCCGTTCAGGTTTGACTTCATAGTTGAGACCAAACGACTGCATGTTTACTCCTTCTTCGGCGCCTCTAACGCATTGGTAGCTGCGTATTATACCGGCTTGGGCCCGGGGACTTGCGGCTGGAAACATTGAAAAATTTCTGGCCGACCTGCGGACGTGCAGCGGTTGCTGGTTCTCATTGACGGGCGATTCGTCCCGCATCAGGGATAAGGGTGCCGGTCCGGGCTGCGGGGCTTCGATCACGCGGGGAAATGCCCGTTTCCGAACCCGCGAGCGGCCGCCGATGATGCAGGTGACTGTCAATTGATCGCCGCTTGAGCGGATGGCGCAAGTCCATCCGTATTATCCGTAGCGGTCGTCTTCCGGTGATGCGCGCGGGCCACTTTGGTGACTCGCCCGATTCATCGTAAACTAGCGCCGCGTTCTTTTTGATTGGGCAGCGTCCGGCAACCGGCCGGCCCGACCATCGGAACGGAGAGCCGAATCAGCCGCCGTGAGCCCGAACGGGTCAATGCGAGTTCATCAATGCCTCATGTCGTTACCGAAAACTGTATCAACTGCAAGCACACGTACTGCGCGGATGTATGTCCGGTGGATGCGTTTTATGAAGGGCCGAACTTCCTGGTAATCAATGCGGATGAGTGCATCGATTGCGCGCTGTGTCCGGCGGAATGCCCCGTGGATGCGATCTACGAGCAGCGTTCTCTTCCTGCCAATCAGCGCCACTTCGTCAAGCTCAATGACGAACTTGCGGCGATATGGCCGAATATCACGGAAAAATCCAGCCCGCCTCCCGATGCCGAGGAATGGGACGGAGTGCCGGACAAGCTGAAGTACCTGGAACGCTAGTTGCTCGCGCTGCGTGCGAGACGGGAAGAGGTCAAGTCCGGCCGATGCCTGCAAGTGTCGGGGGCCGGTTCCGACGTCACGAATTATCCGCGACACCGGTTCCTTCTTGTTGGCGGGCCCGTCGTCAGTAGGTTTTCCGTTGCTTCAGCTTGCCGGTCTCATCGAAGTATTCCCAGAGGCCATCCAGTAAGCCGTCTTTATAGTTTTCTCTCTTTCCCAACTGGCCATTCTGGTAATAAAACAGCCACGGGCCTTCCATGCCGCCGCCCTCGTAGCGTCCTGTTCTCTGCAACTGGCCGTTTTCGTAGTAGACCTCGAGCAGCCCGTCCCTGAAACCGCCGGAGTAGGTTCCCTTCTCCTTTAATTGGCCGTTCGAATGGTATGTTTCGAAGGGACCGTCCTGCTCGCCGTTTTTGCAGTTTGACCTTTCCAACAACTGGCCGTTTTCATAATATCGTTCGAACAGGCCGTCCGGTCTGCCGTTCCTGGACGTACCGCGAATCTTCAGGCTGCCACTCTCGTAGAACATCTCCCACGGGCCGTGCCGCCTGCCTTCCCGGTACGCTCCCCTGAATTCCAACTGGCCGCTCGCGTAGTACATTTCCCAGGGACCATCTTCTTTTCCGTTCTTGAGGCTGCCCCTGGACTTCAACTGATCGGCCGGTCGTTCCCGCATCCATGGGCCGTCCGGGAGCAAGCTGACAAGTCTGAACAAAAAATTGGATATCTTTTTCATCGTTCGTCATTCCTGATCATCGCCGCGCACAGGCCCCGGCGAGTTTCCGTTTCCCCCTATTGAAGAACGCCGTCTTCGTACAATTCATAGGGGCCGTCCAGTGCCCCGTTCCTGAATGTTCCTTTGGATTTCAGTTGGCCGTTCTCGTCGTACGATTCATACAGGCCGTCCTTCTTGCCGTCTTTGTAGCCGCCTTTGACCGTAAGCCGTCCGTCCGCTGCGTACTCCTCGAAGGGACCATCCTGTTTATTGGCTATATAGCGTTCCCGGGTCCGTAACTGTCCGTTGTCGTGGAAAGTTTCCCAATCGCCGTCTTTCTTGCCGTCCGTGAATGCGCCGCTGGATTGCAGCTGGCCGTTCGGATGGAAACTGCGCCACAGGCCATCCTTCTTGCCTTCTCTGTATGCCCCCTCGGATTCCAGCTGCCCGTTCTCATGGTGTGATACATACGGACCGTCGCGTTTGTCACTCTTGTGGTTGCCCCGGGATCTCAACTGGCCATTCGGATACCAGATTTCGAACCGGCCTTCCCGGCTGCCGTCCGTGTGGTGTCCGGTTGATTTCAGCTGGCCGTTTTCGTGATAGAACTCCCAGGGGCCTTCATTCTTGCCATTCTTATAGACCTGCTTTTCACGCAACTGACCATTCTTGTGGAACCATTCCTGCAGGCCGTCCAGTTTACCGTTGCGGTAGTCGCCCTTGAACTGCATCTGGCCGTCATCGAAATACTTTTCCCACGGCCCTTCTTCTATTCCTGTCGAGAAGGCTCCCCGTGATTCGAGTTGGCCATTGTCATAGTAAGACTCGTAGGGGCCGTCATGCAGAGCGTCTTTGTAGGTCCCCCTGGACTGTAGTTGACCATTCTTGTGATGAGACTCGAAGGGACCATCGGCAAGCGATTTTTTCCCCAGCGACTTGATCCATGCAACGATTGATAATTTCATTCTTACCGTACTCTTTAATGCTTGCAGCGTTCACAACGGATACTTCTTCCGGCTGCCGTGGCACTGTATGTGCGACGGCAAAAAAAAGCTCCGTCGAAACGATTCTGCCTCGGCGTCTTGACCCGAGGCGCCGCGAATCAGTTCCCGCGAGACCGATGAAACCGCCGCCTGATCCGTTTGCCGCACCGATCCGCCAGTATCCGCCGTTTCCGTCGTAGTCGAACATTCAGGTTTCGCCATCGCTGATGCGCGCAAAATTGCCGGCGATCGCCATCCGCGCCGGACATTATCCTTCCCGTTGGCCCGCCGATAAAGACATCTCCGCCGCTCGCCCCCGGTATGTCGGTAAAATGACGGACAGGGATGTCGCTTTGGCGCGTTGCAGCCCGGAAATTAGCGCAATCCGGCAATTTTCGCGTGATCCGATAGCCGCGTGTCATCCGCGTCGATCGGATCGGAATTGTATTCACGCCGCCAGTCTACCCTCAACCAGAATCGTCGCGAAGGCTTGATGCATATGGTATAAACGCCCTCGAGCGGGGTCGTCGCGGGTCTGGGTCCGGGGCCACCGCGCCGAATTTCCCGGATGCAACCGGATATCTAGGGAAAATCCACAATCCGGACGGGTGGCAACCCGTTCCCGGTGTCGGGATTACACTGATACCGGGGTGTGGGAGGAGACGGGGGGTACGTATAATTACCTACCGCGATTGCGATTATACGAACTACTACTTATATACGCGTTTTGTGCCGATGGTTACATTTTTCGCCGTATATAGGTTCATTAGCCGATTTTTACGATGCTGAATCCCGGTTTATACCGCAATACGTTTGGTGATACCCGCCCCGTGATCGTCGCTGGCGGTGACGGCAGCGTGATCGCCCAGAACAAGCCGGCGCGGCGATTGCTGGGCTCCGGAACGGGAAAATATTGCTGGGACGTCATGGGCGAGCTGGACGAGTCCGAGTCGTTGCCGTGCAGTGAGGGTTGTGTCTTGCGGCTGCTGGCGGCCGGCATGGATTGTTCGCATCACACGCAGTTCAAGCTGCATGGTCAACGCCATCAGCTGAGTTGCATACCGGCGAACGGAGTGGTGGTCTGCATGCTGAGCCCGATGGGCAGCGAGTCACCGAAGGAGTGGCAGGCCCTGAGCCCCAGGGAGCAGGAGATCCTGCTGTTGCTGGCCGACGGTGAGACGACGTCATCCGTGGCCGAGCGCCTGGGTGTTGGAGAATCTACGATCCGCACGCATGTTGAGCGTATGCGCAGCAAGCTCAACGTCAACACGCGCGCGGCAGTGGTTGCGGAAGGGTTTCGACTCGGATACCTGGACTAGAGCGGGGGTCCGTCATTTGACGGACGCAATGGAAAACGAGTTCTGACTAAAATATCAATGTGAGCAAGCGAATCTTAGCGGTGCGTTGTGGTGCCGTTGAATCAAGGAGCTGAAAATGAGTAACTCAGGCCAACAGAATCTAGCGATGTGGCTAGTCAATAAGAAAAACTGGTTGACGCACTTTCTGATTGTCGCCGGTATCTGTATCGCCGGGCTAATTTACCTCGGTGGTGCGACCTATACCGGCGCTCCGCCGCTGGTCGATTATGTGTCGTCCACCGGGCAGACCGTAATTACCCAGGCCCAGATCAAGCGGGGACAGGAGCTGTTCCACATCAGAGGCTTGATGAGCTACGGCTCGTTCTGGGGCGATGGTGCGGAACGCGGCCCGGACTTTACGGCCGATGCGCTGCACCGGACCGTTGTTGGCATGCGTGCTTTCTATAAGCAAGAGCTGCTCGATCGCGCCGGGGCGCTCTCTGAATATGACGAGGACGCCATCGCGGCGCGCGTTATTAGAGAAATCCACAACAACGCTTACGACGAAGAAGCCGGCGTTATCGTCCTCAACGATGCCCAGATCGCAGCCTTCAGGGATGTGACCGAGCATTACCGGCGCATGTTCCACGATCCGGAATACGTGGAAGCGTTCGGCACGATGGGACACATCGCCGAAGGCGCCGACATCGAGGCGCTGAGTTCTTTCTTCTTCTGGGGCGGCTGGGTTTCCGGCGCGAATCGCCCGGGCGAGACCTACAGCTACACGCACAACTGGCCTGGCGACAAGGACGCGGGTAACACCCCGACCGGCGCGACATTCTTCTGGAGCGTGTTCTCGATCTTCGCACTGTTCGTCGGGGTCATGGTGGTCCTGTACGCATACGGCGAGATGAAAGAGCAGCCGGTTGATGTGTTCGACTCGGAAAGTGGCCATGCCGGTCAGTCGCTGACCACGTATGACCTCGAGAACGAGTATGTTCGTCCGACACAGCGGGCCACGTACAAGTTCTTCGCCCTGGCGATCATCGTGTTCGGCGTGCAGATCATCGGTGGCGTCGTTGCCGCGACGGACTTTGTCCGACCCGGCGGCGTTTCGCTGAATGAGATACTCCCGTTCCAGGTGGCTCGCAGCTATCATGCGCTGCTGCAGATCTTCTGGTTCTTCATGTGCTGGGTCGGTTACACGATCTTCTTCCTGCCGAGAATCTCCAAGGTTCCGCCGGGCCAGAAGATGTTGATCGATCTCCTGTTTGTCCTGAGTCTCGTTACGGGCGTAGGCGCAATTGTCGGTATCTACATGGGCCAGTCGGGCATGTTGAGCGACAAGATGTCTTACTGGTTCGGTAGCCAGGGCTGGGAGTTCATGGAACTCGGTCGCTTCTTCCAGTTCACGCTGCTGGCGGCGTTCGCACTCTGGATCTTCATCATTTACCGTGCCGTCAAGCCGTGGCTGACCAAGAGGAACGTCTGGTCGGTTCCGTCGTGGCTCCTGTACGGCAGTGGCATCATGGTGGGATTCCTGTTCTTCGGTCTGCTCGTGCAGCCCGACATGAACTTCGC
This sequence comes from Gammaproteobacteria bacterium, assembly GCA_021773815.1. GTDB lineage: Bacteria > Pseudomonadota > Gammaproteobacteria > Steroidobacterales > SMWD01. The sequence continues at coordinate 25,756 of JAJFJS010000036.1, read as the reverse complement.
GATCTCCGATTACTGGCGCTGGATGGTTGTCCACATGTGGGTCGAGGTGACCTTCGAAGTGTTCACAACCGTTATCGTCGGCTACATGCTCGTGCAGATGGGCCTGATCACCCGGATGATGGCAGAGCGCGTGATCTTCCTCGCGGTCATGCTCTTCCTGATCACGGCGACGATCGGTATTTCGCATAACTTCTACTGGATTGCGAAGCCGACGGGCATCATCGCACTCGGCAGTGTCTTCTCGACCCTGCAGGTGTTGCCGCTGTTGCTGCTGACGCTCGATGCATGGCAGATGCGCCAGGAAGGTCTTACCGCCGGTAAGAACCTGCTCGAGGGCAAACAGACGATCGTCATGGAAGGCGTCTGGCTGTTCATCCTCGGTGTGAACTTCTGGAACATCTTCGGCGCTGGCGTATTTGGCTCGGTGGTTAACCTGCCGATCGTCAACTACTACGAGCATGCGACCTACCTGACGGGTAACCACGCGCATGCAGCCATGTTCGGCGTCAAGGGCAATATCGCACTGGGCGGAATGCTGTTCTGTCTCCAGCACCTGTTCCACAAGTCTGCGTGGAACCCGAAGCTGGTCAGGACGTCGTTCTGGTCCCTGAATATCGGTCTTGTCCTGATGATGTTCCTCGATCTGTTCCCGGTCGGTCTGTACCAGACCTGGATGGCCTACGCGCATGGCACCTGGTATGCACGTTCGGCTGAGATCGTCACGGGTCCGGTGTTCTCATTCCTGACCTACTGCCGCACCATCGGCGGCGCCGTCTTCATCTGGGGTGGCCTGTTGCCCCTGATGTGGTTCGTCCTGTCGCGCGGCACGAAGCTTCGCCTCAAGGAAGAGGACGTTGAGGAAGGCGAATGGACAGTCTACGAGAACGACTGGTCCGAGCAGAAAGATCCCGCACTGGGGGGCTAATAGAGATATTACTCCCCACTGTTAGGGGTTGCTGAAGCCGGGGCCCTGCATTGGTTTGTTCGACGACGTTGAATGAATCCTCTGCAGGGCCCCACTTTTTTTAGCCGACAAAATGGTGCTGCATCGTCTCTCGATCAGGTACTACGGTACTGATTCGGGTTGCAAGACGCCGCGGGCCGCGGGGCCGCGGGCCGGATTCTCGGCGCCTGCGGTCAGGGAGCGGCGCAAACGTAGCGAGAACTATTCATGCACTGTGGCCGCCGGGCGCTGACCATGCGCCCGCTCTGCGAACGCCACGGGGCGTATCGCAGACCGACATAAAGCGGTGATGCAATCTTTGCAACACGGATGGCCGGCGGGCAGTCGACATGCCGGCGGGCTGATTGCGGAGACGCCCGACAGCATGTTTGCAGGAGATCAGCAATGAAGGGTTTTTACAGTCGATTGATGCCGCGATGCCTGGTTCTGATCGCCATCGCGGCTGGCGCATCGATGTTTTGCTCGGTATCGATGGCCGATGAGGCTGCAGTGTCTCAGGGGGCAGCTGTCGGGGAAAATGACGGGCCCGGCATGGTGGGCCTGGGTGTCAGCGGCGCTTCCGCCGGCATCACGTCTGATTATTTCGAACAGGCCCTGACCGAGGCGATTGTTGCCGATCGAATTTTTTCCGGTGTTTCCAGTACCCACGAGGCGGCCGTTATCCTGCCCATGATTCGGGCGGACGGTATTTTTCCGAGCACCGAAGTCAGCGGTGATACGCCATATTTTTTGAGCGTCCGGATCATCAGGGTGGATACGCCGTCTTTCGGCCTTCGGATGACGGTCGATATGCAGGCGATGTGGACCCTTTACCGTACGGCTAATAAAGAAGTTCTGTTCAACGAGAAGATTCTCTCGACCTATACGGGCGGAGTTTTCGAGGGCGGTATCCACGGTGGCAACCGGGTCCGGGTGGCGATGGAAGGTGCGGCGCGGGAAAGCATTCGCATTGGTCTGGGAAAAATCGTCGCGCTGGACCTCGAACAACTGGCGGCGCCCGATATGGGGTCAGAGGTAGCTTCCGGTGATTAAGCCTTTCTGCCTGAAGCCGTTTGCCAGGGACATTCAAGATACATCAAGGAAAGAGTGATTAAGCAATGACTACGATACTGGAGTTCATGAGCGTCGATCATGACAGGCTGGACAATATTTTTAGCGAACTCCTGGCGCTGGGCGCCGGGGACGGGGAGCGGGCGCAGGCGCTGTTTGGCGATTTCCGGTCCGGACTCGAGCGGCATATAGTCTGGGAGGAGGACCTGCTGTTTCCGATCTTCGAACGCGCAACAGGCATGCGCGATGCCGGCCCGACGGCGGTCATGCGCATGGAACACCGCCAGATCCGGGAAATCCTCGAACAGATTGATCAGACATTGCGGGCGGAGAATCCGACGGCCATTGGTCAGCCCGCCAATGCGTTGCTGGAGGTTCTTGGCTCCCACAATCAAAAGGAAGAACATATCCTGTATCCGGCGATTGATAACGTCACCGACGAGCAGGAAAGGCAACAGGCGATAGATCAGATGTCGGAGACGGCATCCTGAGGCGCTGGATAGCGATATTCGCGTAGCTTTATACGTGATAGTCCAGACTGGATCTCCCCGTCGGTGTTGGTTAACTTCGGCAGCAATGCGTCAGCATATTCGAATGGGCCGGAGGCATCCGGGCGACGCCACTGAGCGCGAGCATTAGATCAAGTCTGCTGGCCGGAATACGGTTAGCTGTTAAAACGAGAGAAACTACTCCATGGCCGGGTCAAAGAAAAAGTTTTACTACACCGTTGCCAAAGTGCTGCATTGGATAGCGGGCTTCATTATTGCCTTCAACCTGCTGTCCGGCTGGAGACTGGGGGGGTTCGAACTTGAGCACAGGGTAATCCTGCTCATGATTCACTCGGGTATTGGTGTCACCATATTCGGGCTGATGCTGCTGCGCTGGTGGTGGCGCCGGCGGAACAACCTGTACACGCCGCCGAGATGGTGGAAACGGCCGTCCATGTTGCTGCAGTGGATTTTCTATCCGCTGTTATTGATCCAGCCGTTGCTCGGCGTCGCGCTGGCGTCGGTCATCGATTATGAGGTTCGCGCGTTCGGGCTCATCAACTTTTCGGCGCTGGCTGCCGACGACAAGGCGATGGAGCAGCTGGCTTTTCAGCTCCATGGCGGTCTGGCGCTGCTCCTGATCGTGCTCGTGCTCGTGCATGGCATTGAGCGTTCCCGGAAGGCCTTCACGAACGACTGACCGAGCCTGAGAAGTTGCGGGTGCGTGGGCGGCAGTCTGTATCGAAACCTGAATTGGCAGCCGCTTCCGGCTGGAATTATGGAATCAGGAATTAAGGGGACAGTGTACTTATCTCCAGCCTATTTCCGCCAGATTATGGGCATGCCGGATGGGGAGATAGGTACACTGTCCCCTTAATTCCCCACCCAATCGCCCGTTCCCTTAATTCCAAACTTGCACCAATGGCCCGGTTTTTTCCCCGTGCCGGGGATTGACCGTGAGAGTCGATCTGTTCAAGTGCTGCCTGCCGAGACCGTTTCGGGTGACTGCCGGCATCGGCAGCGTGGCCGGAGCGATGCCCTGGATGTGCAGGTCCTGACGTCGCCGTTATGCTTTGCGCTCCGTCTTGTGAGCGGCGGTCAGAATGATGAGGGACCAGTATCTTCTCTCTGAGACCGACAAGATCCTGACCTGATGGAAACCGTCGGAACCCAGGTAAACGGCCTCCCTGATTTCCTTACGCTCGCAGCAAGGGCCTGGATACCGGCGAACGGGTTCCGTGGATTCATCCTGCGGCCCGTTATGCGCGGCTGCTGTGGTATCCGCGATCGGAATGCTGTTCTCTCCGGCCAAGGTGCCGGGAACCGTGCGCCCGGTGCGTACAGACAGGCCTTCACGACGGCGCCGTTTGTCAGGCGCCTCCTGTGCTGTGCGATTCAAACGGGGTGCTGCCTGCGGGTCCGCTATCGGTTGCCCGGCGGCGCCGACCAATTCATGCACATCTGGCGGTCAGGGCCTCGCGGTCGCCGCAACAAGTTGTCGTGATTGCCGATATTGCGGATGGCCGTGGCGGAGGCGAAACCGGAGAACGAGAATCCGGAAATGAAAAACGGGCGGCCGAAGTCATAACTTCGACCGCCCGTGAAGGGGTGACGGTCCGGACGGATCCGGGGCCGTCAGTCCTGCCGGCCTTGGTGCCGGTTAGCCTCCGGCCGGCAGTGCCGCGTAAAAGGCGGCGAGATTGGCGATGTCATCGTCGGTCAGGCCCTGTGCGAGGGCCGCCATGTTCGGGTCCAGCCTGGCGCCGTCCCGGTACTCCTTCATCGCCTTGACGAGGTACTGATCCTTCTGTCCGGCCAGATTCGGCCACATCGGATTCGTACTGATGCCGTTGGGTCCGTGGCAACCGGCACAAACCGCCTTTGCCTTGGCCGTGGCGTCCGCGTCAGCGGACGCGGTGACCGACAGGTTGGCCAGGGCGAACGCTGCCGCGATCAGGGTAAATTTCATACGCATAACGTGAGTCTCCAGTATCTGTTAAATCCGTTCCCGTGGAAGCGGCGGCTTAAGCCGCCGCCTTCGCGGCTTCCGCAGGTATCAGCATTGAACGGGTTTCGGTTCGTCCGATCGTGACCAGGTCCCAGACCAGAAGGCCGAACCCGGCGGCAGTCATCAAGCCGAATATTTCTCGCCAGAGCATGCCCTGTATAAACCAGACGCTGTTCTGGGCAGCGAAATATGCGGCCCAGGTGGACCCGCCCAGTGCACGCTCGACGAACGCCTGCTCGTAGCCGCTGACCAGCAGTGCCATGGTCATGCCGACGACGCCCATATTCAGCAGGCCGAGCGCCCACTTCCATTTCCAGCCATTGTCAGCCAGACCCGCAGACATGTAGACATTACCGCGCCACTTCTGCAGGGCGATATAGAACATCGCAATGTTGATCGTGGCATAGGCGCCGAAGAACGCAAAGTGGCCATGTGAAGAGCTCCACTGCGTGCCGTGCGTGTACAGGTTGACCTGCGGGAGGGTATGCATAAAGCCAAAAACACCCGCCCCGAAGAAATTGCCGAACGCATGTGCGATCAGCCAGGCCAGCGCCGGGTGGTTGGTATTCTTGAACCGGTGCACGCCCGAATCGTAGACGGCGTGTACGACCATTGCCACGAGTGGTACCGGTTCGAGCGCGGAGAAGAATCCGCCGACTGTGAACCAATACTCGGGTGTGCCGATCCAGAAGTAGTGATGGCCCAGCCCGAGTATGCCGGCACCGAGCATCAGTGCGACCTCGATATACAACCAGGTCGTGACGATCTTGCGGCTGGCGCCCAGGGTCTTGATCAGGCCCCACGCCATGATGCAGCCGATCAGCACTTCCCAGGTCGCTTCGACCCACAGGTGAATGACCCACCACCACCAGTACTGCTCGACCGAGACGTTCGTCGTGTAGAACATGCCGGCGAGGTACAGGCCCGCGACTGCAACGAGGTCAAAGACGAGAACGCCGGATATGCCGCTCCACTTGCCCTTCATAAACGTCGCGGCGACGTTGTAGAAGAACACCAGCAGACAGACGACGATGCCGATATCGGCCCATCGGGGCGCCTCGATGTACTCGCGACCCTCATTGATGAACCAGATTGATTCGATCTCACCAGGACCGGTCTGCACGAACAGGTAGACCAGGACGACGACCGTTACCGCGGCCGTGAGCACCCAGAAGGCGAGGTTGCCGAGCTTGAGGCCCACGAGCTCTGTTCCGGCCTCTTCCTCGACGAGCCAGTAGATCGCGCCGATAAAGCCGTACAGCATCCAGACGATCATGGCGTTGACATGCACCATGCGGTTGACGCTGAAATCGAGCACGTTGTAGCCAAATTCCGGAGCCAGGAACTGCAGACCTGCGAACAATCCGAACAGGATCTGTGCGCCGAACAGCACGACTGCCACCGTGTAGTACTTGACGGCGAGCTGTTGGCCGCCGGTCAGGTTTGAGGAGTCAAGTACGCCGAGTTTCATCGATCGCCCTCCTGTGCAATGGGTGTGAAGTTACGGGGAAACCCGTTCGTATCGATGGTGGACATCCACTTCAGGAAAGCGATGATGCCGCGTGCCTCTTCCTCGGTGATGCCAAGATTCGGCATCCGGCGTTTACTGCCGTAGCCGCGGGAGTTTGCGGGCGGGTCGAGCAGGAATCTCATCATCAGCTGCTCGCGCGTCCCCTCGCTGCCCCAGGCTGGGTCCAGCCAGGCCTTGGTCAGGTCCGGGGCAAAGTAGGCGCCGTTGCCGAGAATCGTGTGACAGCCCATGCAGTTCTTGGCCTGCGTCGTGATTTTGCCCTTCTCTACGAGAGCCTCCGCTTCCGTCTCGGACAGGATCTTGCCGAACAGCGGCGCCGGATCACCGATCACGGGCACCGGCATATTGCGGCTCTTGTCCTGTCGATAATAAATCCGGTTATTGATAGCGCTGTACGCGGGCACGCGCTCGGTTCCAGCCGATATCTGGGACAGCGAGTCGTACGTCAGGACAATCAGGACCACGACCATGAAAGCGGTTATCCAGATGGTTGCCTTGCGCCAGAAGTCCTCGCTTGCCCACCATGCGGTAGTAATCATGACTTCAATCTCCTATTAGTCTTCACTTTGGTATTCACTCTATATCGTCTCTAGTCGGAAAATTCGTGGGTTTTGACTGACAGCTTCCAGATCGCCTGTGGTGCCAGCAGGTAGCCGATGAGCATGGTCAGGGTTACGCCCCACCAGATGCCGTTCAGGTTCAGCGTATATGCCAGCACGAACACGCTGACGCTCAGTGCGGCATAGGCGCCGTAGGCGGCGCGCAGCATCCCCGGCTGCTTGTTTAACTTGCCCATGGCGAAGCCAAGTGCGTACAGCGCACCGAACATGACGACCAGTGCGCCGGCCATCGTTGCCACTAAAATGTTCTGTATTTCAACGGGTTCGAACATGACAATTTTTATTTGTTGTTAGCTGCGCTAAAGCAGCTTCTTCAACTCCGTCCTGCGTTTGACGAGATCCTGAACACTGTAGGCATCGAGCACCCCGAACATTGCCTGCAACGATTCGTTAAATATTCCTTTCAGCGTGCAGGCCGGCGTAATCGAGCACTGATTGTCGGCCCCGAAACACTCGACGAGCTGGAGGGTGTCCTCTGTGAGCCTGACGATCTCTCCAACCGTTATTTCATCGGCCGGACGCGCCAGCTCCAGTCCGCCACCCGGCCCCCGGTTCGCGCTTACATATCCACCTTTTGCCAGTACGTTCACGACCTTCATCAGGTGATTCTTGGAAATGCCGTAGTCGTCGGCAATATCCTTGATCGTCGCTCGATCGCCGGGATCGAGCGCGAGGTAAATCATGACCCGCAGAGCGTAGTCGGTAAATGCCGTGAATCGCACGATATTGGCTGCAGTAATTGATGCATGGGCTATACCCTAATAAAAGATATATTAACAAGGCATCAATAGAATGACAACCGCCGGCGGCAACCCGGATGCTGCAATTCAGCATCATGCGCCACCGTCAGCCGACTTGTGATGACACGCCACGCTGTCCGCTCCATCTAGAACTCGCAACCGCGTGCAACCCGGATCGGCGGGCAGCCCGGATGGTCGTCGAGCCAGCCGCGGACTGTCGATACCGGTTCGACGTCGGCGTATTTCATCATGATGTCGCACAGGTTTGCAAAATGCGGGATCTCGTGTTTATCCGCAACGCATTCCTCGGGGACGATTGTCCGGTAACCGTGTGACAGCGCGGCAACGGCGCTTGCCCGGATGCAGCCCGAGGTGCTGCCACCGGTCAGGATCACGGTGTCGACCTGGTGCCAGACGAGCAGGGATGGAATCGGTGTGTCGTGGAAAACACTGGCCATGCGCTTGTTGACCACCGCATCACGACGGGCGTCGATATGCAGGCGGGGGTCGAGTTCGGCCCGCGGATCGCCGATCCGTATGTTTTGCAGCGAGTCCGGTGTATTCGTCCGCGTTCCCCAGACGCCGGCATCGTCGGCACTGGGCAGGTACGCCACATGGGTCCAGATGACCGGCATGTTCTTCGTTCGGGCAAGCGCCGCCAGTTCATTGATGTAGTCGATCTGGTGCGGGTCGGTCTCGTAAGCGGTATCGAAGGCGCCCAGGTCCGTGTAAGCCCGTTGCAGATCGATGTTGATCAGGGCCGCCTTGTCACCGAAGCCGAATCGCGCGCGCGCCGGATTGGCCTTGATGTGCGTCCAGTATTGCCTGGGCGTCAGGTCGGATGTTTCCATGGCGGGCATGTCGGGAGTACCTCGGCGATGGTTCATGCAATCGGGCGGCTATTCTAACCGGCTGTGCCGCCGCTGCGGGAATTTAGGGACCGTTAGGGAATTTGGGGACGGTTCACTTATCTCTCAAAGTGAACTGGTAAATTCAACGATCTCAGTGGGAGATAAGTGAACTGTCCCCAAATTCCCCCTGTCGATGTTGCTGGTACCGAGGGGCAAAAAAAAACCCGGCCGAAGCCGGGAAATCTTCGATCACTTTGGAGGATGATGAATTCAGGAGTAAGCTCGCCGCCGCAGTGTGAGCCAGGCCAGCGCCGAGCCGAACAGCCAGAACGCCGCCGGTACCGGTATCGCGATTGGTTCAAGCAGCAGGCCGATCGCGGCGAATTTCTTTTCAATAAAGGCCTGTTCGCCGAGAGCAGAATTGAGGGTTGTGGCCGTCAGCAGATTCTCCAGCTGCAGATCGACCCATGTGTCGGATCCCCATTCGGGATCGTGGCCGAGATCGATCGCCGCATCCGCGCTCCATTCGGTCAGTGCGCCGTGCGCCGTCAGCGGTCCGGCACCGAACAGCGCCGTGCTGCGGCAGGGGAAGAATGCGCCGCAGGTCTGCGTCAGGCTGGTCACGGCGAGTTGTCCGCTTTGCTGAACGCTGGCGCCCGTTCCATTCAGCAGATAGTCGCCTTGTTCGAGCATGCGCAGTTCCCGCAGCGCGAAGCCATCGGTGATGACTTCGATGCGGATTTGCAGCGTCGTGTTCGCGGTGGCGGCGCCGGCGCCGTTTAGCGATTCCGCCTTGAAGTTCGTCGGCAGGAAGAAAATTGAATTACCGACGACGCTCGCGGTACCGAATACCGATGCATCGTCGTAAGTGAATTGCACGTCGTCGCCGGTCACGGTAACGGTGGCGGCCTGAACAGAGAGACAGGCACAGAGCAGGGCAAAGCCCAGGATCTTGATCACGATGACACCCCTTTATCATCTTCCTGAACCGGGTACGGATAACCGAACCCCGATACAGGGAGACTTGTCGATTAAAGTTATTCCTCAATCGACCCTTCCAAGGCGTCATCAATGAAAGGTCTGTCGCTAATCTAGCATGGTTTTGGCGGCGAGATCATGAAAAAACGTTATAAAGGTTATGTCAAATACCCGGCGCCGGCCCCGCAGGGCGGTTGGCACGGCGCCGGGTAGTCCGTTACTCCAGCAGTGACCGGGCCGCGTCCCGGCCTTCATCCATTTTCTTTCCGGTCGCATCGGCTGCGTCGTCCATCGCATCCTGCGCCGTGTCGACGGCATCGTCGGCCATGTCCTCGGCCGCATCCATGGCGCCGGCGGCCGCAGCGCCCGTTGTGTCGAGGGCTTTACCCGCGGATTTGGCCGCAGCATCGAGCGTGTTGCCCGCTGCCGACGTGGCATCTTCCATGGATTTCGCCGCGGGCATCGTCTCCGCGTCGCGCGCCTCGTCTTTACCCCCGCAGCCCGCAATAATCACAGCGGCTGTGCCGATCAGGATCCAGTTCAATGGGAATCTTTTCATAGCATGAATACCCTGGTGTGGTTGGCGTGAGGTCCATACTACGCCAATGACACCGTTGTGCTACCCGCCGGGACGTTCAAAGAACCGGATCGTCCGGTCCAGCCCGGATTCGCTGACCCGCGCCTCGCCGAACGGGTAGACGGCGCGGGTGCCGCTGCGGTCGATGTGTAGCCCGGTGAAGTCGAAGCGGGCGCCGTCGGCGAGTTGGCTGGGGGCTATATTTTGCAGTGCACGAAAGATGCTGGCGACGCGCCCCGGCTCGGCGCGTTCCCAGTCGGCAAGCATCGCCTTGACCTGCTGGCGCTGCAGGTTCGGCTGGGAGCCGCACAGGTTGCACGGGATGATCGGGTATTCACGCACTGCAGCATAGGTGGCCAGGTCTCGCTCGCAGCAATAGGCCAGCGGCCGGATCACGATGTTGCGTTGATCGTCGGACAGCAGTTTTGGCGGCATTGCAGCAAGTTTCGAGCCGAAGAACATGTTCAGAAATAGCGTCTCGACGATATCGTCACGGTGATGGCCCAGCGCGATCTTGGTTGCGCCAATGCGTTCGGCAAACGCATACAGCGTGCCGCGGCGCAATCGCGAGCACAGGCCGCAGGTGGTTTTGCCCTCGGGAATCTTGCTCCGCACAACCGAGTAGGTGTCCTGCTCGACGATGTGATATTCGACGCCGAGTGTGTCCAGGTAGCGCGGCAGCACGTCGGCAGGGAAACCGGGTTGCTTCTGATCCATGTTGACGACGACGAGGTCGAACCGGATCGGCGCGTGATCGCGCAGGCCCATCAAGACGTCGAGCAGCACGTGGGAATCTTTTCCGCCCGACAGGCAGACCATGATTCGGTCGCCGTCCTCGATCATGCCGTAGTCGCTGATGGCCTTGCCGGCCTGTCGCCGGAGCCGCTTCTGGAGTTTGTGCACGTTGGTCGTTGCGTGTTTTGGCTCGGTGTTCAAGATCTGCTTCCGGTCGTTAAAGGATGCAAGCATAGCGCGCCGTGCGCCGGAGCAAAAAGAATGACGAGCTTTGCCCCGGAGCGGGCCGTGGCGACAGGCTCAGTCTCGCGACTGCAGCCGTGAACCGGCGCTGACCCGGTCGCCGGGTTGCAGCACGACGCGTTCGCCTTCGTCGAGACCGGCCGTGACCTCGGCGATAAAGGCATTCTCGAGACCGAGTTCGACTATGCGCAGGACCGCCGTGTCGTCGTTGGCCACGAATACGGCCCAGCGGTCGCCGTCGCGAAACAGCGCGGCTCTCGGGACCGTCAGTACGTCCCGGGCTTCATCGAGAATGATGCGCGGTTCGACGCGGTACCCGTGCCCGAGGCGCGCCCAGCGATCCTGCGCATCGACGAGGTCGATACGGATATTGACGCGCTGTTCTTCGATGCCCAGCGCCGACACCTTGGTGAAACCGAACGGCTCGATGCGCGTCACGACGCCTTCGAGCGCCGGGGTGCCGCCCCAGGCCTCGATCAGGGCACGTTGGCCGACCTCGACGCGGACGGCATCGGTCGACAGCAGATCAACGACGACTTCGAGTCGTGTCGGGTCGCCGATCTCGATCAGCGCCGTTCCGGACGTCACGACGCCCTCGCTCTTTTTCATCACGCGCAGCACCGCGCCGCTGACGGGCGAGTAGGCGTTGATGCAATCGCAGTCGTCACTGCGCGTGCCCGCAGTGGAATTGGGTTCTATCAGCCGTGCTCGTGCCTGATCCAGTTCCGACCGGCGCACGCCGAGGTTCGCTTTGGATTCCGCCAGGGAGGCGGATGTCGTTTTCGCGCGGCGTTCGGCCGCGTCGAGATCGTTCTCGGACACGGTGTTGCGTTCGGCCAGACCCCGGTAGCGCCGGAGTTCCGCGTCGGCGAACTCCAGTTCGGCTTCGGCGCGGTTAACCTGTGCCGCCGCATAGGTCTTGGCGGCTTCGGCGGCGTTGACCGCGGCGCGTGCCTCCGCCTGGGTTCTCGCATCGAGAAAGGACGGGTCGCTGGGTTCGATGCGCGCGACGATCGTCTCGCCGGCCGTGACGCGGTCGCCGGCCTCCAGGTCGATGCGGCGCATGAGCCCGGGTACCGGCGCTGACACCACGAACACGTCCTTGACGCGCGTCTGGCCCTCGCCGGTGACGCTCACGCTGATCGCGCCGCGTGCGGCGGTCACCATGTCGACGGCCACCGCCACCGGCCGAAACAGCATGGCCACGACGATGCCGGCGATGACCAGTATCGGTCCCCAGAACATGATCCTGCGTGTGGTGGCCGTCGGCATGCTATTCCCTTGTCTTTAATACAGCGATCAGGTCGAGGTGCTCGAGGCGCTGCCGGACGACGAACGCCGATACCGCCGTCGCGCCGACCACGATCAGTATCGACAGGCCATAGGTGTCGGGCAGAATGGCGAACGGCACGCGAAATAACTCGGTCTTGAAGGCTCCGGAAATCAATAGCGCCAGACTGTACCCGATCGCGCATCCGAGCGGGAGGGCGACCAGCGTCAGCGCGCCGATTTCCCCGAGCAGGATGTAGGAGATCTCGGCGCGCGTAAAACCGAGTACGCGCAGCGTCGCCAGTTCGCGGCCGCGTTCGGACAACGTAATCCGCCCGGCGTTGTAGGTCACCCCGAACGCGAGCGTGCCGGCGAAGACGACGAAGAACGAGATGAAGATCAGCATCGACTCGGCCATCGTATCGCGGAAGGTCGTCACCGCGGCCTCCTTGAGATTCAGTGAACTGACCGCCGGAATCTCCTTCAGCTTGCGGAACAGCGCCGCCCGATACAGCGGGTCCGTGCGCAGATGGACCGTATTGATCGCCGGGGCTTCGCCCATGAGCCGGTTCAGCGCGGCGATTTCCATATAGGCCGGGCTGCCGATATAGGTCTCGAACATCGCCACGATCGGCACCTGCCGTGTGGGTCGTCGGCCCTCGAGCACCTCGACGGTCAGGATGTCGCCGGTGCCGGCGTCGAGCAGTTCGCCGAGGATTGTCGAGATCACGAGGCCTCCGGGCGGCAGATCGACGGCGTGGCCGTCGACATCGAAGACATGGTGCAGATTCTGCCGTGCCGGGACACCCTGAATCAGCTTGCGTTCCTCGCGGCTGCCGAAGCGAATTTTTGTCGCGACGGCCCGCATCGGCTCGGTCGTGATGACACCGGTCATGCCGGCCAGGGCGAGTTCGGCCGACGCCGGGCGCACCTCGCCGAAGCCGACCGTCACATCGTTGTGCTGCGCCTGGAGAAAATAGACATCGATCATGCGGTTGATCGCATCGAGCCATTGGAAAGAGATGATCAGTACGCCGATGGCCATGCCGATCCCGCCGCTCGTGACCAGTGAGCGCAGCGGCCAGCGGCCGAGCTGGCGTAGCAGGATGCGCGTCGGTTGATCCAGCGCCTGGAACAACGCGAGTTTTGACAGCCCGCTGCGACGGAACATCGTCGGTGACGGCGGCCGCATCGCCTCGCCGGGCGGCAAGGCCGCGACAGCCTGCACCGTACTGATGGTGCCGAGCAATGCGGCGATCATGCTCGCGCCGGCCGCCAGCATGAAGGCGTTCGGACCCGGTTCGTACAGCAGGAACGGGAAGCGGTAAAACTCGGCATACACACGGGTGTTGGCGAGCCCGAACCAGTAGCCGGCGATCCAGCCGAGTACGATGCCGATGCAGGCGATCGCGACCGTCAGCTTCACGTAGTGCAGGCCGATCTCGAAGTTGCTGTAGCCGAAGGCCTTGAGCAGGCCGATCTCGGCGCGCTCGACGGTGATCAGCCGGCCGAGCACCATGTTGGTCAGGAATGCAGCCACCGCGAGGAACAGCACCGGCAGGATGCTCGACATCGTCTTGAGCTGCCTGATTTCGTTCATCAGGAACCAGTTGGAGAGCTGGTTGGCGCGCTCGTACGCGCCCGTGCCGCCGTAGTTGGCCAGCAGTTCGTCGATCTGCCGGATAACCGGTTCCGGATCCATGCCGCGCAACAGGCCGACGCTGAAGTCGTTGAAGGCGCCGTCGAGATCGAAGGCCCCCTGCAGCGCTTCGCGGCCCATCCAGATGACGCCGAAACGCCGGTCGTCCGGCATCAGCGCGCCGGGGCCGATCGTATAGACATATTCGGGCGACAGCGCGAGTCCGACGACCTCGAGTTCACGCCAATGGCCGTTCAGGATCGCGCGCAGCCGGTCGCCGGGGACGAGTCCGTGTGCCTCGGCAAACGGTTCGGACAGCACGGCCTCGTCGGGCCGGCCCGCTTGCGGCAGGCGCCCGGCGCGCAGCGCCAGCAGATTCAGTTCCGGCTCGCCGCGCTCCGGGATCGAGGCGAACTGGCCGATGACCGGTTCGCTGAAATCGGCAATGTCGAGGATCGCGGTCTTGACGACGCGCGTCGTGACGGCCTGGACGCCGGGCAACAGCCGGATGCGGTCGGCCAGGTGCTCGGGCGCGCGCTGCACGCGACCGAAAATATGGGCGAAGCGATAGCGCTCGTAGTAGGCGTGTGCCGTTTCACTGAGCGCCTCGGTCGTACTCAGTGACATGCTCAGCACGGCAACGCCCGATGCGATCACGGCGGCCACGGCGATGACCTGACCGCGCATCTTCCACAGGTCACGGGTCAGCTTGCGGTTCAGGGGACTCATGGTCGGCGTTACCAGCGCAGGTCTCGTGCCCGGCGCCGTTCGGGATTCTCGCGCTCCTCGACGATCTGCCCGTCGCCCATCACCAGCACACGATCAGCCATGTCGGCAATGACCGCGTTATGCGTGATCAGCACCGTGGTCGTGCCGAGCTCGGCGTGGATGCGCTCGATCGCCTCGAGCACGAGCACGCCGGTCTGGCTGTCCAGTGCGCCGGTCGGCTCGTCACACAGCAGCAATTCGGGTTGCTTGGCGATCGCCCTGGCAATCGCGACGCGCTGCTGCTCGCCGCCGGACAGCTGCGCCGGAAAATGGTTCAGGCGCTCTTCCAGGCCGACGAGACGGAGCGCGTCGTCGGCCGGCATCGGGTGCGGCGCGATCTCGGTGACAAGCGCGACGTTTTCGCTGGCCGTCAGGCTCGGGATCAGGTTATAGAACTGAAACACGAAGCCAACGTGCTCGCGGCGGTAGCGCGTCAGCGCCCGGTCATCGAGCTTCGAGACGAGTTGCCCGTTGAACCACGACTCGCCGCTGCTGGCCTGGTCCAGGCCGCCGAGGATGTTGAGCAGCGTCGACTTGCCGCTGCCGGAGGGGCCGAGCAACGCGACCAGGTCGGCCGGGTACAGGTCGAGACTCACCCCGCGCAGGGCGTGCACCTCGACCTCGCCGGTCCGGTAGACCTTGGTCAGGTCGCGGGCGCGCAGCGCCGGCTCGATGCCCTGCGCCTTCTTTTCCGCGGTGGTCATACGTTGCCGTCTCGCCGGTGAATCGTCATGTCATGGATTGTACGCGTGCGATGGCATGACCGGTTTTCGGCCCTTCGCAACGGCCTCCGGGCAACTGGCGCCGGGCAACCGCAATGGCCGGTGCAGGATGGAGCAGCGGCCGTGTACCGCCGCGGCCGGAGACTGTTCGCAGCGGCACGGGTATGCCCCGGGGCGCGTGTGACCCGGGTGTGCGGATCCCGGTGTATCGCGAGGCGATTATCCGTACCAAATCGCGCCACACCGGTTTCGGTCAGCAAGCGGTTGGCCCGTGCGGGTGAACGTCGTGCGTCGGCGCCATCGTTGGTTGCGATCATCAGCGATCGGATCCTCGTGTCATCCATGCCGCCGTTCAGGCTCGCTACCAGCGGGCGTGCACCGCAAGGCCGCCGCCATCGGGCGCGATCCACGGCGTGAACGCGACGGTCTCGGACCAGCGCTGTGTGAACAGCATCGACGCTGCGATGCCCAGCGCGGCGCCGCCGAGCACATCGGTCCAGTCGTGATCGTCCGTCCGGACGCGCAGCCAGCCGACGGTGCCGGCAGCCGCAAACGCGGGCAGTCCCGCGCGCCAGCCGTAACGGCGCTGCAGGAACGTCGCCGAGCTGAAAGCAATCGCGCTGTGACCGGACGGGAAGGCGTCGTCGGCATCGTCGTTCGGCGTGTTCTTGTGGATCAGCGCATTGAGGCCGACCGTCGTGACGGCGGTCAGGCCGATGGATTTGGCGGCGGCGCGCATGCCGTCCCCGTCGTGCTTCCAGCCCGCCAGCGCGAAAGATGCGATCGGCAGGCCGATGGCGAGCACGTCGGCCTGCCGGTCGCGTGCGCCGTCGCCGGCCGTCGCCGTTACCGGCAGCGTCGTGAGCAAAGCGCTGATCAGCAGGACGCGACAGGTCGTGGCTGTTTTTCGGTGGTTGATTCTCGGTTATCCTTCGCGCCAGTCTCGAGCCCGGTGTTCGATTGTCCTCCGCGTGTCTGCGCAGAACAACCGTTTCCGCTGACTTTTGCAAACGCAGGTCGGTGAAAAGCCGAGTGTATGAAAACCAAAAGAGTCGTCATCGTGGTGCAATCCGGGTCAATGTCACTCGCGGTGCCGTCGAGCCTTCCAGGCGAGACGCGATGACCGGCAGTATCGGCCGCATAGGTCAGGCGGTCATGGTTTCCGTGTTCGTGCTGGTTGCGGTCGGCAGCTGTTCGTTCGTGAACCCGCCGCCGCGAATCGGCGTCGTCTACCTGTTTCACGGCGGCTTCGGCGAATACTCGCCGCAGGCATCGTGGAACGCGACGATGCAGATCTTCGGCTACGATCCACACAGCGCCGTCTACCGGCGGGTCATCTGGAATCCGGAGGTCTGGCCGCAACTGCTGCGGTTCGGAAACGCGCCGAAAGAGCGGGGCAAGTATGCGTTCGAATATGCGCGGCTCGGCGGCGCCGATCCGGCCAATGCACTGACCGCCCTGCGTTATCGTCAGCTGGCCGAGAATCTCGCGGCGCGCGAGAAGGCGCTGGGTGTCGAGTTCGTCGTCGACTACGCGAGCTGGCTGTCGCCGGATCCGGCACACCACGTGTATCCGCGCGCGCTGTATTACCCGGGCGTCGCAAACGGCGCACTGCTGCGCTATTGCGGCAGCGAGGCCGACGGCGGCACGGGTCCCGCGGCGACGTGGCCGGGTTGTGATTCGGATCGCTACGACACCGACGGCACGATTGAGCGGCTGCTGCGTGCCGGTGTCGACGAGATCGTGTTCGCGGACCTGACGACTTCCGGCGTCCGCTTCTTCAAGAGCTTCGATGTGGTCAACCTCGCGCGGGTGGTGGTTGCGGCGCACAACGCGGCCACCGGTGACGCGGTCGAGGTCTATTGGGTCAACGATCCGACCGACCTGATGACCGCGTCGTATCCGGCTGAGCCGCCCGCCTGGAAGAGCACGCTCGGCGCGCCGGTCGCTGACCGCGTAGTGCCGCTGGCCGGAAGACCGAATCCGGTCGCGGCCGACCCTCGCCTGGCCGGCTTCCATGTCGACGGCATCGCCGCGCGTTTTGCCCCGACCGTCGACGCGGGCAAGACCGGCGTCATCCTCGTCAATCACGCGACGCGCCGGCACGCCCAGGCGTTCGATCCGAAGATCGACGATACGCTCGTGCTGAACCGGAACATCAAAGCCCAGCTGCTCGAACGCTATGCCGGGCTCGCGCCCGCGCGTGTCGTTGGTGCGTGGATGGGCATCAAGGAACGGTCATCGGCGGGCCATGTCGAACGTACGCGCGCGATGCGCGGCGAAAACCTTGGCGAGGCCTGGCTCTACCAGACCGACGAGCAGATGCCCGGCGATGAATGGGGTTACCGGTACTGGGAAGCGCTGGAATATCTCAAAGACAGCGGCGCTGAGCACATCGTGATCGCGTTCCCGCAGATCATGGTCGACTCGGTGCTGAATCTCGTTGAGTTGCCGAACCAGATCGGCAAAGAAGTCGGCTTCCGCAACTGGGCGCGCATTGATACGCCGGACTTTGCGACCTATCCCGGCGTCGGTCATCCGTTTGCCGACTACTGGGGTATCTGGGTCGACCGGCAGTGCACCGATGCGAACGGCCCGGGCGCGTGTTGTTTCGAGATGGGCGGCTGTGCCGACGGCCGACCGTACCCGCCGCCGCGCCAGGCGCCGCCCGACAAGCCGCGCGACGACCTGGATCCGTCGCTGGCCTTCGATGTGTCCGAGTTCGGCCATCTCGGCTATGACCCCGCGCTGGGCCCAGCGGATCCGGCGGCGCCTGTGCAGCGGCAATATCGCGGCAGCTGGGATATCTGGGCGGCGCCGAACGGGGAGCCCGATGTGGCGGCGATGCTGGCCGACCAGGTCGTCGCCTTCATCCGGTCGCCGCGGCCTGTCCAGCGACCGCGGCCGATCGATTTCGGCCTGCTGCGCGAACCCGTGATCGCGGCACCGGCGGCCGCGAATGACTGATGCGCGCGCCGGCCGTTACTCGCGGACGTCGGCCAGCGTCAGACCGCGTTCGGCCATCCATTCAATGCGCATGCCGATCAGCTCGGCCGTCTGAACCAGTTTGCGCCGCACGGCCCACGGGCCGATCAGCGGCGGGATCCAGAAGTCGGGTTCAAACTCGGCCGTGAAAGTTAGTAGCGTCGCATCGCCGACCGCCTCGATCAGCCAGTTTGAATCGTTGAACACGAAGTCACTGAGCTCGGGGATGGCCCGGGCGCTGATCGAATCGAACGGGTGGCCATCGATGGCCTCGATCTTCTCGACGGTCTTGCAGAACAGCAGCACACAGGACTCAAAGCGGGAATAGGCGCGCCGCTCGCCGGAGGGCTCGGGCGGCAGGAAGCGCGTCGCGGCGATGCCGGGCGCGAGTTTGTGGAAATTGTCGAAATCCATCAGCGTCGCGTAGACGAATTCGGGGGAAGCCTCGATCCGACTGCGGCCCAGTACGCGGTACTGCCCGTCATCGACGTCGACCGTGACCTGGACCAGGTCGAGGCCAAATGTGACCTGGGTGCTGGCAAGGAACGCCGCAACGGTCAATAATATTCGCAGATTCAAACGGTTCATCCCGGACATCCATGGCCAATTCGACCGGCGCACTCTCGCCCTGCATTAATGTATGTGTGATCGACGCACAGACGGGCTATTGCCTTGGCTGCCATCGGACGCAGGACGAAATCGCCGGCTGGCCGCAATTCTCGCATGTCCAAAAGCTGCAAATCATTACGGAATTGAAAGCTCGCGAGGCCCGCGAGGTGCCGGAGCGAAGTTAGCTCTGCAACGCTCACCAGCCGGCCGATGGTGCGAACCACGTGTCGGCTGGTGAAAGTAACCGCTGCCACTTGAGCCAGCTGCCTGGGCCATCGGTTGCGCCTTTGGGCCGGCCGCCGGCAACGATGCGCCCGGGCCGCGTGCATCGCCGCGGGGCGCCGCGCCCGCAACGCTGAACGACTAGGGCTCGTGGCGGATCTGCTAGACTCGGTGCCGTACGCTTCGAACAGCAGATCACCTGTGATGGTCGAAAAAGACGCCGCCCAACCGATCCGCCCGGAGTCTGCATGACGGGCATGCCCCAATCACCGGTCTTGTTGCGCCTGTGGCTGGTCGCCGGCGCCATTCTTATCGCAATTGTCATCGCGTTGTCCGACAGCTTTGCGGCAATGCTGCGGCTCTGGGTCGAGATCGACAATTTCAATCACTGCCTGTTGATCGCGCCGATCAGCGGCTGGTTGATCTGGCGGCAGCGCGATGTCTTGCGCGGGGTCGAACCGGCGGTCTCCTATGCCGGATTGGCGGGTGTCACGCTTGCGGCGGGTGTCTGGACGCTAGGGGCGACCGCCAACATCGCGGTCGTGCAGAACTTCGCCGCGGTCGGTCTGATCCCGCTGTCGATCTGGGCGGTGCTGGGGACCCCCGTTGCGCGTACGATCATGTTCCCGCTCGGCTACCTGTTCTTCCTCGTGCCGTTTGGCGACTTCCTGGTGCCCCCGCTGATGGACTTCACGGCCGACATGACCGTACTGGCGGTGCGGGCGTCGGGTGTGGCCGTGTATCGCGACGGCCTGTATCTGGAAATACCCAACGGCAGTTTCCGGGTCATCGAGGCGTGCAGCGGCATTCGCATGCTGATGGCGGCCGTGGCTGTCGGCGCGCTGATCGCTTATCTGAATTTTCGATCTTTGACCCGACGCACGGTGTTCATGGTCGGTGTCGTCGCGCTGGCGATCGTTGCCAACTGGGTGCGCGCCTATGCGGTCGTCATGGTCGCGCATTACAGCGGCATGGAACTCATCGCCGATCACGTCTGGCTCGGTTATGTGGTGTTCGGCATTGTGATCATGATCCTGCTCGCGCTCGCCGCCCGGTACTCCGACCTCGGTGCCGAAGATGCGGCTGTAGAAGACGGCAATGCCGATGTCGAGTCCGTGGCGCGACCGGTCGCCGCCGGGAAGATGCTGATCGCGGCCAGCGCGATCATTGGCATCGTCGTGCTGGCGCCGGCGACCGCGACGGTGCTGACGACGCGCGCCGCGGCCGTGACGAACCCGACGTCCGTGCCGCTGCCGGCCGCAACCGGGACCTGGTCCGGTCCGGGGTCATGGCGCGAGGACTGGTCGCCGCGGTTTCGCGGCGACACGGTGATTCGTTCCGGCAGCTATTCCGGCGCCACGTCAGCGATCGAGGTCTATATGATCTGGTACCGGACACTGTCGAGTGAGTCCGAGTTGATCAATGAAGACAACCGGCTATTCGATCGCGACCGCTGGCTGCTGCTGGGTGAGCAGACCGGCATCGTCGCGTTGCCCGCGAGCGGATCGCTGCCATATGTCGAGACGGAGATCATCGGCACCGACGACGTCAAACGGCTCATCCGGCACTGGTATGTCATCGACGGCCGACCGGTCCGCAACCGGCTGGTCATCAAGCTCCGCGAACTGCGCAACGCGTTGCTCAGCCGCCCGGTCCCGACGGGCGTCGTCGCGGTCAGCGTGCGATTTGACGGCGACACGGCCACGGCGCGCCGGAAGCTGGACGAATTCATGGCGGACGTATTCCGCTAATCGGACGGTCTCGCTCTCCCGTGGCCGCCTGCTAGAATAGCCCGCGCACGAACCGATGCACCCGCGGAGAGGTGGCAGAGTGGTCGAATGCGGCGGTCTTGAAAACCGTTGACCCGCAAGGGTCCGGGGGTTCGAATCCCTCCCTCTCCGCCATGAATACAAAGACCGGTATCGAAGATACCGGTCTTTGTATTCATTCGACGGGGGAGCCCGGTGAGAACCCCGCGGTTCGACTCGGGTCGGGCAGACGGATCGCATCGCGATCCGGATGACGGGGAGAGAACGTCGTCGCGCAGCGACGACGGCCCCTTTGGGGTGAGCTCGCGAAGCGAGCGAATAATCCCTCCCTCTTCGCCATATAGAACATATGGGTTAATGGCTTTGGTCGGCTCGATGGTTTTCCAGCGATCCCCTGGAGATCCCCTAGGCGTGCATTCTGTGCACGATGCCGCTAAAACCAGGACGTGCGCCGCCCGACGGCCACACAAACAAATGCCCTGAATGCGATGACGGTGAGGGCGTTGTCACCAGGCTCTTAATGGAGCTTTAAACCAATAGGTACGGGTCGGCCAGGTCCGCGAAATCCCGGCGTGTCCCGCATTTCTGGCGGGGCTTGGTCAGGTTGACGAGGCTGGATGCCTGGCTGCTGGTCAACCATTTCATGTGCCTGCTCATGAAATTCCTTGTCTATAGATAAATATGGAACCTCGTTAGGTATATCTCCGTAGTTAGATGCTAAGTCTAAGCCGCTAAATTAAATGCGTAAAAAAAGGTTTTCAGTTGCGATAAGAAAGGAATAGCCGAGACAAAAAAGAAAGCCGAAAAGAAAGAGGAAGTTCCATCTGCTGCCTGCAGCAAGAAAATATTGGGTGATGCTGTTCACGCGCGCAATACCTGTGCAATGCAGGCCCGGCTGCTTTATGGCAGTAGTGTTGGCAGCGCCCCTGCCGATGATAGTAGACGCTTCCTGCTAAATAAGTCGCAGGTGTTTGCCATCTGTGGATTGCCGCATCGACGATGCCTGCGCGGGTTTGGTCAATGCCCGGCAGAATGTTTTGGCAAACGCCTGGGCGGGTTTCTTTTTGTGTCGCGATTTCTTCATGCGGAGTATTTGTTGATCAGTAAAGCAGCTTAATGCCATTAGCTGTGACCAGTAGCATTTTGTCCTGACAGGGGAGTGGCCATGGATCTCGAAGATGTCGCCCAAATAGAGCGTGCAACTCGCCGCGGCCGGGCGGAATTATTCCGGCTTGGTACCGCCTTGTTATTCGTGGTTGGCGTCATGTTGTACTCGGGCATGTCGGTCCAACAGGTTACCAACAGTCATATGCTGGTCATTGCCGCGATGATCGGTGGTTACATGGCGATCAATATCGGGGCAAATGACGTTGCCAACAATGTGGGTCCGGCGGTCGGATCGAAAGCGATTACGCTCTTGGGAGCGATCATTATTGCCGGGATATTTGAAGCGTCCGGCGCGCTGATCGCGGGCGGTGAAGTCGTCAGCACGATCAAGAAAGGGATCATTGATCCGGCCCTGATCGCCGACAATGACACTTTTGTCTGGCTAATGATGGCCGCGTTGCTGGCGGGCGCCATCTGGCTGAACATTGCGACCGTCCTGGGTGCGCCGGTTTCCACCACTCACTCCATAGTCGGCGGCGTTTTGGGCGCGGGAATCGCTGCCGGCGGGTGGGAGATTGCCAATTGGGAGACCGTGAGCCAGATTGTGGCGAGCTGGGCGATTTCCCCGCTCATGGGGGGCGCAATCGCGGCAGGAGTCCTCTACTTCATCAAACGCACGATTACCTACCGTGGCCCCGAAATGGCAGCATGCGCGGAAAAAATAGTGCCATTCCTGATTTCCATCATGGCGTGGGCGTTCTCAACCTATTTGATTCTCAAGGGCCTGAAAAAGATCTGGGCTGTGGACTTTGCAACCGCGTTGGCCATCGGCGCAGTTGCCGGGATCGTTGTTTATTTTCTGGTCAGACCGGCAATCGCGCGCAAGGTGAAGCTTATTTCGAACGACAAGCAGGGCGTGAACCAGTTGTTTACCGTGCCGCTAATTTTTGCGGCGGCGCTGTTGAGCTTCGCTCACGGCGCAAATGATGTCGCCAATGCGGTGGGACCGCTCGCGGCGATCAATGACACCATTCTTCATGGCTCGGTCAGCAGCGAGGCCTCCATACCAACCTGGGTGATGCTGGTCGGCGCGTTGGGTATTGCGGTCGGTCTCGCGTTGTACGGTCCCAAGCTGATACGTACCGTGGGCAGCGAGATTACCGAGTTGGACCAGATGCGAGCATTCTGTGTTGCACTCGCGGCAGCGATTACGGTGATCATCGCAACGAACCTCGGGTTACCGGTGAGTTCCACGCATGTGGCTGTTGGTGGCGTGTTTGGCGTGGGTTTTCTGCGCGAATATCTCAAGACCACCTACTCAAAAATGGTATTGGACATCGAGGATCACCACCATGGAAAGGATGAAGCGGAGGTTGCTGCCTACCTCCAGGAATTCAAGATCGCATCGATAGATTTGAAAGCGACGATGTTGAAACAACTGAAAGAAAAAACCGGTGCGACACAGCTGTCAAAGAAAGAACGCAGGACACTGAAGGGCGTCTATCGTCACGAACTTGTGAAGCGTTCCCACCTGTTGAGAATCGTGATGGCCTGGCTGGTTACGGTGCCGGTTTCAGCATTGATGGCTGCGCTCTTGTACTACACTATCCGTGGAATGATGCTCCCCTAGGCGCGTCGAGGGTGATGACAATGCGACAGGAGACAACAGCATGAAAAAACCTGCGGCACTTCTTGCCAAGTCCTTAGAGGAGATCTCCGAGTTTGCGCAGTCAGCTCGCAGCAAGGCCGATGGGCGGATCATTCTTGTTCCGGTGGACTTTTCCGATCACTCAGCGATGGCGCTTTACTTCGCAGCAACGCTCGCGGAGGCATTGCGAGCGGCCCTGATTGTGCTGCATGTTGTTCACGATCCGGGTGAGATGCCCGGTTACTACTCCAAGTTGATAGGGCCTAAGCATTTGGAGCGAATAGATGATGTTGCAGAAGAGGCCTTTCGCGAATTTTTGTCGGGTGTGATCGAGTCTCGCCCAGACTGTTTACTCTTGCGGGAAGCTGACGTTCTTATGGTCACTGGACTTCCGGCTACGCGTATCCTGGAGGTCGCAGATGAGCTGGTTCCGGTAATGGTTGTGATGGGCAGTCATGGTCGTACCGGGCTTGATAGCCTGATTATTGGCTCGAAGGCTGCCCAGATCGTTCAGCTTTGTCCGTATCCGGTCACTATCGTCAAGAACAAGGAAAAGCCCGTTGATGAATGAGGCGGGTTTTCTGTGAAGCGGCCAGATTCGCTTCAGGCTGTCCCTCGGCAAGCGACTCTTATTGGCGTCGCTACTGCAGGCCTCATTTATTGCTTGCCCGCACTTGCCGGGAGTGATGCGTCCGGCGAAATAGCCGCAGGCCAGATGACGATAGAATTATTGGGTGGGCTCGCCCTGTTCCTTTTCGGGCTGGACCAGATGACGGTCGCACTAAAGGCCGTTGCTGGCGACAGCATGCGAACGGTTCTGGCAAGACTCACCTCAAATCGTTTCATGGGCGCGTTGACCGGCGCATTTGTCACTGCGGTTATTCAGTCATCGTCGGTCACAACGGTCCTCGTTGTTGGATTTACGACGGCCGGCCTGATGTCATTTTCACAGTCTATCGGCGTGATCATGGGGGCCAATATCGGGACCACCATTACCGCCCAGATAGTCGCATTCAAAATCACAAAAGCCGCATTGCTGATGATTGCTGTCGGCTTCGGTTTTCTTTTCGTCTCGAAAAAAGATGCACCGCGCCACTATGGCGCTATGTTGATGGGGCTGGGGCTTTTGTTTTTCGGCATGAGCGTAATGAGTGAGGCAATGCAGCCACTGCGAAGCTATCAGCCATTCCTGGATCTGATGGGCTCCATGGAAACGCCTGTTATCGGAATTCTTATTGCCGCGGCATTCACGGCGCTTGTTCAGTCATCGTCGGCCACTACGGCTATCGTTATCGTCATGGCGGGTGAGGGATTCATCACTTTGCCGGCGGGTATCGCACTGGCTTTCGGTGCCAACATAGGCACCTGCATCACCGCGATGTTGGCGGCAATCGGAAAGCCTCGCGAAGCGATACGCGCAGCGACGACTCACGTCCTGTTTAACATTGCCGGCGTTGTTCTGTGGTTCAGTTTTATTGATCAGCTTGCGGCATTTGTAACGACCATCTCGCCGTCAAGTACCGAACTGTCCGGGTCACAGCGCATGGCGGCCGATACTCCGCGGGAGATCGCCAACGCGCATACGATATTCAATATCGTCAATACCCTGATCTTTATCGGTTTTACAACCTCGATTGCCCGGTTTGTCGAGTGGTTGATTCCGGACAGGCCTCTCGATGAAGAAGAAGTTCTCAGGAGCAAGTTTCTGGACGACGAATTGCTTTCGACGCCATCAATCGCGCTCGATCGCGCGCGGATGGAAATCGAAAACATGGGAGAGTATGTGCAGGAAATGCTCGTGCGAGTGATGCCGGCAATTCTCCAGGGAAGCAGGTATACCCTGGAGGAAATCAGACAGATAGATGAAAGGGTTGATGCCTTGCACGCGCAGATAGTGACTTACCTCGGCAAAATCAGTGTATTGAAACTGACAAAAAAACAATCCGACGAATTCCTGCGCCTCATGGATGTGGCCAATGACCTGGAGAATATCGGTGATGTTGTCGAGACCAATCTGGTCGAACTGGGTATAAGCCGTATCCATAAGAATGTTTCTGTCAGTCCGCAGACGCGAGAGATGCTGATCGCATTCCATGCTGTCGTGGTGCGAGCAGTCGCCGATGCCATTAAGGCTGTCGCAGAAAACAGCATTGAACTCGCAGATTCGGTTATTGGCATGAAGGCAGAAATCACCGCGATAGCGAATTCGGCAGCAGTCCATGAATCCAAGCGG
>JAJFJS010000035.1 GCA_021773815.1 Gammaproteobacteria bacterium | reverse complement strand
TCGTGGCCGTGGCCGGCGGTCGTCGCCAGGCCCGCGAGCCACGGCGCGCCGGTTTGCAGTGCGTAGACGGAGGCCGGCAGCGCGAGCATGGCCCAGGTCGCGGCGAGCGGGAAGAACAGCAGGTGGGCGGGGTGTGCGGGGTTGGGTTTGGTAGTCATCGGCGGGGGCGGCGGGCTCGGTTCGGATGCGGCGCGGGGCATTATAAGGACTGCTGGCCGCACCGGGCGCCTGGACCGCCGCCGGCGGGTGGTGCCGTCCGTTTTTCTTGATAGCGTCAGATAAAGACGAGTTGACAGGGGTTTAGAGATCAGTTATAAGTCGCCAGTAATGACGAGAAAGTACGCATATTGCTATTTAATTCGTCAGAGGTGACGAGTATGGATATTACTACCCAGCTGTCCGATGGCGCCATTCTCACCGAGCTCGGCGCACGCATCGGCCGCTGCCGCGTGGACCTCGGCCTCACACAGGCGGCGCTGGCGCGCCAGGCCGGCGTTTCCAAACACACCCTCTAACCCAACGAGGCCCGGGCGTCGGCGCAGATGTCGAGCGTGATCCGGATTCTGCGTGTGCTCGACCTGCTGGGCGGTCTGGATCAGGCCATTCCGGCCGTCGGGCCGCGGCCGATGGATCTGCTGCGACTCGGCGGCAAGGCGCGCCGGCGCGCGTCGGGTACGCGCCGCGAGACGCCGGCCGACGCGCCGTGGTCCTGGGATGACGACGCATGACGATCGCGGAGGTCCGGTTGTGGGGCAAGACCATCGGCGCTGTCGCGCTGGCCGAGGGCGCGGGCGTGGCGGATTTTGAATACGACGCGGCGTTCGCCGACAGCGGCATTGAAGTGGCGCCGCTGACGATGCCGCTGTCGCGGCGCGTGTTCCGCTTTCCCGAGCTGTCGCGAAAAAGTTTCCACGGCCTGCCGGGGCTGCTGGCCGATTCACTGCCGGACCGGTTCGGCAATCAGCTGATCGATGCGTGGCTCGCGGCGCAGGGCCGGTCGCCGGCGTCGTTCAATGCGGTCGAACGGTTGCGCTACACGGGTGTGCGCGGCATGGGCGCGCTGGAGTTCGCGCCGCCGTCGGGCCCGTCGATGCGCGCGGCCGCCGAGGTGCAGATCGACCGGCTCGTCGCACTCGCGTCCGATGTGCTGACGGCACGCCACGACCTGCGCACCTCGTTCGCCGACCGCGACCGCGAGCAGGCACTGGCCGACATCCTGCGGGTCGGCACGTCGGCCGGCGGCGCACGCGCCAAGGCCGTGATCGCATGGAACCCGGCGACCAACGAGGTGCGTTCGGGGCAGGTCGATGCGGGTGACGGGTTCGAGCACTGGCTGCTCAAGTTCGACGGCGTCAGCGGTAATCGCGACAAGGAACTCGAGGATCCGCAGGGTTACGGCGTCATCGAGTACGCCTATGCGGGCATGGCGCGTGACTGCGGCATCGAGCTGGCCGAGTGCCGATTGTTCGAAGAGAACGGGCGCCGGCATTTCATGACGCGGCGTTTTGATCGACTGCCCGGTGGCGGCAAGCTGCACATGCAGTCGCTCGGCGCGCTGGCACATTACGACTTCAACCAGGCCGGCGCGTATGGCTACGAACAGGCGCTGCAGGCGATCCGCGCGCTGCGCCTGCCGATGGACGCGGTCGAACAACAGTTTCGTCGCATGGTGTTCAACATCGTCGCGCGCAACCAGGACGATCACGTCAAGAACATCGCGTTTCTGATGGACAAGCAGGGCCGCTGGTCGCTGGCGCCGGCGTTCGACATGACCTACAGCTACAACCCGTCGGGCGACTGGACGGCCAGCCACCAGATGACGCTCAACGGCAAGCGCGACGATTTCGTCCTGGCCGATTTCGAGGCCGCGGCGCGCGGCGCGTCGCTGGCCCGCGGCCGGGCAAGCGTGATCGTCGATGAGGTGCGCGACATCGTCAGCCGCTGGCCCGACTACGCGCGCGACGCCGACGTGCCGGCGGACTGGCGGGAGCGGATTCAGCAGACGTTGCGTCTGGATGGGTTTTGACGGGGCAGTGCGTCGCGCGCCCGTTTCCTGATGATCGCGGTGGGTTGAGCGATCGCAGCAGACCGGCCGGTCGCGGACAATATCCATTCAGATAGGCTTTTCCCCGGGATGGTTCTATAATGGCGTCATTATAGAACCACCGGGGACGGAAAATGCCAGTGAACCTGTCGATCAAGAACGTGCCGGATCGGATTGCCGATCTGCTGCGGCAGCGTGCCGTCGTACACCACCGGTCATTGCAGGGTGAGTTGCTCGCGATTCTTGAGGATGCGGCGGCCGCGCCTGTGACGTCGCTGACGCCCGCGCAGGTCCTGGCGCGTGTGCGGCAGAGCGGGGTGTCGACACCGGCGGAGGCCGTGGCGATGTTGCGGGCGGACCGTGATGGTCGTCGTTGATGCGTGTGCAGTGGCTGCGGTGTTGTTCGGGGAGCCTGATGCCGAGGTGGTCGTCGACCGGATCGGCGCCGCCCCACTGGCTGCCCCCGGGTTGCTCTGGTACGAACTCGCGAGTGTCTGTCTGAAAAAACGTTCGGCGCATCCGCGCGCAGCGAAGAAGCTGCTGAGAATGTTTGCTCTGCTTGATCATCTGAACATAGCCGCTGTTGCGGTCGATCACGCCGAGACGGTGCAACTGGCGCAAAAGCATCGGATGACGACGTACGACGCAAGTTATCTTTGGCTCGCGCGGTATCTTCGTGTGCCGCTGATTACGCTCGACCAGCGCCTGCAGCATGTTGCCAGCGATATTCTTTGATACGGTTTTCAGATTTTTCTTGCCCTACCGCGACCCAAGATAAATCGCCGCGAGCACAACCACCGCGCCGACCAGTTCCGTCAGCGTCACCACGCGCGCAAACAACAAAACCTCCCACAGATAACTCAGCGTCGGCTGCAGCAGCAGCGCGAGGCCGGCCTGCGTGACCGAGACGCGCGGCAGGCTGCCGGCGATCAGCAGCCAGCCGGCGCAGTGGGACAGGATGCCGTAGCCGAGCAGCCAGCCGGCATCGGCCGCGGTCGGGATCGCCAGCGACGCGCCCTCGGTTAGCGCCGCCAGTCCGAGCAACACCGCGGTAATCAGTGACACGACGGCGATCTCGCGCGCCGCCGAGCGGTGGCTCGAACGCGCGCGTGCCGCGCGCAGTGTGAGCAGGTAGCCGGAGTAGGTGAAGGCGGTCAGCAGACCAAACACGATGCCGAGACGGTTGTCCGCCGGCAGCGCCCGCCAGTCGATGCCGACGATCAGCGTGAGTCCGGCGATCGCCAGCGGCATGGCGATCCATTGCGCAACGCTGGGCCGCTGGTGCAGGAACGCCACGCCGGCGAGCATCATGAAGAACACCTGCAGGTTGCCGAGCAGTGTCGCGAGCCCGGGGCCGACATAGACGATGCTGCGATGCCAGCACCAGAGATCCGCGGCGAAGAACAATGCCGCTGCGATCAGCAGGGCCCAGGCATGGCGCGACAGCGCGAGTCGTCGCCGGGTCACGACGAGATAAATTGCCAGTGCGCCGCCGCCGATCACCATGCGGTAAAAACCGCTGACCGTCGGCGGCACGCTCGTCAGCGTGACCCAGACCGGCGACAGGCTGATCAGCGCCGCGCCGGCGAACAGCATCAGGGTCGCGGATCGTTGTTCGGTCATGGGTGTCGGGTGCCCCGGTTATCCCCGACATTGTGCCCGATCAGGCGTGTTTGTCGTGATCCGCGTGCCGCTGCGGCTCCGGAATAAAAAACGCATACACACTCATGATGATCATCAGCACGCCGCCGGCCAGCATCGGCGCATTGGGCTGCAGTTTGTACAGGCTGGTGCCGATGATCGGGCCGAGGATCGCGCCGGAGGTGTTGGCGGCGGCGAGGTAGCCGGCGGCCACACCCTGTTCGTGCGGCGCGACGCTGAGGCTCGCGCTGCCGTTGATGCCGGGCGTGGCGCACGATAGCGCGACGCCGAGCATGCCGAAGCCGATCATCAGGTACGGCACCGACGGGGCGAAGGCCATCGTGAACAGGCCGATCGCGAACGCCGGGCCCGCCAGGCGCAGCAGTATGCGCGGCGACAGGGTGATGATCTGGAACAGCACGCCCTGGATCAGCGTGATGATGACGGCCATCGACGCGAGCGCGAGGCTGGCGATGCGCATGACGCTGGTCATGTCGGCGATGCCGAACTTGTCCTGTATATAAAAAGAGGTGACGAAGTTCAGCGAGATGAAGATCACGAAGAACGTCGCCCACATGATCATGTAGGGCCGCAGCCGCGGATCGGTCATTTTCAGCGTCGACTTGGGCTTGTCTTTCTGCTTCTTGCGCGCCTTGCTGCGTTCCGGCTCGGCGAGCCAGAACAGCGCGATGATCGCGCCGGCCAGCGAGATGGCCGCGGCCGCATACATCGGGAACAGCGCGCCCAGGAACGCGAGTCCGCCGCCGATCGCCGGGCCGAGGATCGAGCCGAGGCTGTTGGCGCTGCCGATCAGCGCCATGCCCTTGGCGCGATTCTGCCAGCTCGTGACGTCGGCCATATAGGCCGATGCGGACGGATAGATCGATGAGGCCGTCAGTCCGTAAAACGCCCGCGACACGATGATCATCGCGAGCAGGCCCGTCGTGGTCAGCACGCCCTCGAGTCCCAGGTGCAACGTGTACGCCATCAGCGCCGTGCCGATCGCGCTGCCGAACAGGCCGATGACGAACACCGGCTTGCGCCCGAGCACGTCGCTTTTGCGTCCCCAGAACGGCGCCGCGAATACCAGCGACAGGTTCGCGACCGAGAAGGCCACGCCGAACTGCATCTCGCTGAGGCCGATCGAGCGGGCCATCGGCGCGACGATGATGAACAGCAGCGACTGGCCGATCGCAAAGATCATGACCCCGCCGGCGAGCAGGTATTTGCCGCGCCCGTAGGTGGCGGCGATATCGGGGGGGGCGGGCTGGTTCATCAACAGGGCTCGAAAACGGGACGGCATGCTCGCACAGGTGCGCGCGGAACGCACATTCGGCGCCCCCGCGCGACCATTTTTCCCCGCGCGCCGACCGGAATAATTGTGTTAACGGGACTTCGGCAGCGCGAACGCCGTCAGGTAATCGCCGGGGTAAGGATAGACGAACGGATGCCCGCCCGACGCAACGACGACGTATTGCCGGCCGTCCAGCGCATAGGTCATCGGCGTCGCGAACGACCCGGTCGGCAGCTTGAAGCTCCACAGTTCCTCGCCGTTGTGCAGGTCGAACGCGCGGAAGCGGTCATCCTGCGTCGCGCCGATGAAGACCAGCCCGCCGCCGGTCACGATCGGCCCGCCGAACGACGCCGTGCCCCAGCGCAGCGGCAGCGGCAGCGGCACCAGCGCATCGAGCGTACCCAGCGTGCTCTGCCACAGGATCTCGCCGGCCTCGATATCGACGGCGACCAGCGCCGACCACGGCGGCGCGATGCACGGCGTGAACATCGGCGACACGAACGGGCCCTGCTTGAGCGCATACGGCGTGCCGAGCAGCGGCGCCGGCGTGCCCATCATGTTCTCGCCGCTGGATGCGATGACCGCATCGAGTTTTTCGAGCGGGATCAGCTGCGCGAAATGCGCCAGGCGCAATGCCTTGGCGACGAGGATCTTCTGTTGCGGGTCGACGGCAACGCCGCCCCAGTTCATGCCGCCGGCCGTCGCCGGCACGATCACGGTGCCTTCGCGCGACGGCGGTGTGAAGATCGGGCCGAGCCGCGCGCCGGCGTATTTCTTGCGGCACATGCGCTCGTCGATGATGGTGATGCCCCAGAAATCATCGGGCCCGATGCCGTGCGGCACGAGCGGCGGCGGTTTGGTCGGGAACGGCTGCGTCGGTGACAGGTGTTCGCCCGGCACGCCGTCCTGTGGCACCGGGCGTTCCTCGATCGGGAAATAAGGCTCGCCGGTTTCGCGGTGGAAAATGTAGACCATGCCGGTCTTGGTCGCCTGGATCACGGCCGGAAACGGTTCGCCGTCCTTCTCCAGCTCGACCAGCGTCGGTTGCGCCGCGTTGTCGTAGTCCCAGACATCGTGATGCACGGTCTGGAAATGCCAGACGACGCGACCGGTCGCGCCGCGCAGCGCGACGATCGAATCGGCATAACGATTGTCGCCGGGCCGTGTGCCGCCGTAGAAGTCCGGCGATGGGCCCGAGGTCGGCAGGAACGCCAGATCGCGCGTCGCATCGACGCTGATCATGCCCCAGACATTGGCGCCGCCGGTGTGGGCGGCCGAATCATCGGGCCACTCGGCATACATCGGGTCGGCGGGATCGCGTGGCACCGGGTCGAAGGTCCAGCGCGGCGCGCCGGTGCGCACATCGAACGCGCGCACGGCGCCGCTCGGCGCGTTGTAACGATGATTGTCGCGCACGCCCGAGCCGATCATGACGATGTCGTTGAGCACGACTGGCGGATTGGAGAAACGCACCTCGCCGATGGCGGCCGGCGGGTTTGCATTCAGCACGTCCGGCTCGACATCGACGATGCCGTCGCGGCCGAAGTCTGCGCAGCGTTTGCCGGTCTTGGCATCGACGGCGATCAGGCGCAGGTCATTGGTGGCCGTCAGGATCCGGTGGCGACAGGCGGCGTCCGCGGCGCGTTTCTTGTCCTGCCAATAGGTCACGCCGCGGCAATTGGCAAAGGCGGGGGCGGCCAACCCTTCCGGATCGTCAGCCGTCGCATAGCCGCCGACGCGTACGGCCGGGTCGTGGACCCAGCGCTCCGAGCCGTCGGTCGGGTCCAGCGCGATGATGCGATTGAACGGCGTGCAGATCACGAGGTGTCCGCCGGCTGCGGGCGGCAGCAGAATCGGGTTGACCTGTACCTTGGCGGTTGCGTTGTGCGCGTCCGGGTGCCGTTCGAGTTCGCCGGTCCGGTACTGCCAGGCGATGGTGAGCCGGCCGACGTTGTCGGCGTTGATCTGATCGAGTGCGGAGTATTGCCGGCCGCCGGCGTCGCCGGCATAGACGGGCCATTGCCCGTCGGCCGCAACGGCCGCGGTGCCCAGCCCAATTGACAGCGCCAGCGCCGCCAGGTCGTGCCATCGATTCATGTTGTATTTCCCGGCTTCGGCTGAGGCCGGGGATTATATAAGAATCGCGTGCCTATTCGGGTTGGAATCGCAGGCGGATGGTGGTGTATTGCTCGGTGGCGACACCGTCGACATAGACCGGCTTGAACCGCCATTTCGAGATGGCCTCGATCGCTGCCTCATCGAAACGCTCGGGCGGTTCGGCGGCGAGCACCGTGATGTCAGCCGTCGCACCGTCGGTCGTGACGCGGAAGCCCACGTCGACCCAGCCCACCAGTCGGCGCGTCGAGTTGCGCCGCGGGAAACTCGGTTCGACGAAGTGCTCGAACTCGAGTGCGGACAGCGGCACCTCGAGCGGTGCGTCGTGCTCGGGTCCGGCACCGTCCGCGGGCAGGCCCGTGTCGGTGGCCGGCGGGAGGTTCGGCAGTGCGCCGGGCAGGACCATCGTCAGCGTCGATGAAACAGTGACGGTCGGTGCAGCATCCGGTGCAGAAACCTCGTCGAAATCAATGTCGGGGTCGGCGAGAATCGCGGCCGGCGTCGCCGAGGCAAAGATCGCGCTTAGCGTCTCAGCGTTGCGTGCATTGCGTGCGTCGCGCGCCTTCTGCAGCTCGCTTTCGAAACGCT
The DNA here is from genome assembly GCA_021773815.1 of Gammaproteobacteria bacterium. Classification (GTDB taxonomy): domain Bacteria; phylum Pseudomonadota; class Gammaproteobacteria; order Steroidobacterales; genus SMWD01. The sequence continues at coordinate 138,332 of JAJFJS010000035.1, read as the reverse complement.
CGGTCGCAGCGTCGGGTGCACCGAGCGTGCGGGACTCCTCGATCCACCGGGTCGCGGCAGTGAAATCCTCATCGGTGATCGCAACCATCGCCTCGAGTAGCATCAGCTCGGTCAGGCGAGTGCGTCGTTGCAGAAACTCCGGCGCTTCGGGTGCGAGTTCGCCTAGCGCCTGGATATGGGTCAGCGCGTTTTCCGGTTCCGGTGCACGCAGGCGTCCGGCGTTCATCGCGTCGTCGGCGCGCGTGGCCAGTGCGGCGATGCGGGTCGTCAGGGTATCGGTTGGCGCCGGTTCGGCCGCTACCGGCGCTGCGGGTTCCGTGGGCGTGGGCGTGGGCGCGGGCGCGGGTGCGGGCTCGGGCTCGGGCTCGGCCGGCAACGGGTCCGGTATCTGTGCGACGACCGGGGTCGGTTCGACCGGCGGCGGCGGGGGTGGCGCCGGTTCGACGGCTGCGACCGGTGGCGGCGCTTCGTTGGTGACGCTCGGCGCCGGTTCGGCGGGCGCTTCGGATTCGACTTCCGCAACGTCGTGCGCCGGAACCACCGGCGGTGCGGTCGGGACCGGGTCAATGACGGCACGCGCGACCGGCGGCGCCGGTTCCGGCGAAGGCCGGAACCCTATCCAGATGACCGAGACCAGCGCCAGCACCATGGCGGCGATACCCCAGCGCAGCGGACCCGGCCGTGACCCGACATCGAAGACGCCGGTGTCGTGGAACGGCGTGTCGCTGTCGGCCGCGGTCGGCGTCCGGTTGCCGAAGGTCGCCGCGAGTTCGGCGATGCTGACAGTGCGGTCGGCGTGCCGGAACGCGAGCGCGGTTTGCAGCATGTGCCATTGCTCGGGGTTCAGTGTCTCGATGCGTTGCGGTTTGATGCCGGCCCGCTCGGCATCGAGCGCCGTCATGCCGCCGAACGCCTTGGACCCGGCCAGCATGCGGTAGGCGACGCAGGCCAGCGCGAAGACGTCGTCCGCCGCCGTCGGCTCGGCGCCTTCCAGAACCTCGCAGCTCGAATAGGCCGGCGTGTGTGCGCCGCTGACCGGCGATGCATCGTCCGGTTCGCCGCCATGCGCCGTGCGCGCAATGCCGAAATCCAGGATCTTGGCGCGCCCGGCCTGCGTGACGAACAGGTTGCCCGGTTTGATGTCGGCGTGGATGACGCCCTGTTCATGAGCATATTGCAGTCCGCGGCACGCGCCGTCGATGATCGTGCGCGCCTGCCGGAACGGCATCGGCCGGAAGCGATACTCGCCGAGCATCTCGCCCAGGGAGCGGCCGTTGAGCAGTTCCATCGTCATGAAGTACCGGTCGCCGTCGTGATCGAGGTCGAACACGCGGATGATGTTCGGGTGCACGAGTCCCTGGCTGTTCAGCGCTTCGCGCTGCAGGGTTGCAAGCGCATTTGCATGTGCGGAATACGCCGCGGAGATCACCTTGATCGCGAGCCGCGGGTTCGCGGAGCGGGCTTCTTCCTTGCGCCGGTCCAGCGCCTCGTAGACGTCGCCCATGCTGCCGGCGCCCAGGTGTGTTAGCAGTTCGAAGCGATCGTTCAGCACCGTGCCCGTCGTGACCGGGGCGGGAATCGGCGGCGGTGGTTCGGCCGGTGGTACACCGTTCGGGTGGCCCGTGTCCTCGGCCGTGAACATGCCGGCAGCGGCGAGCGCCTCATCGTCGGCCGGATCGTTTTCGCCCGCGGATGCGACGTTGGCCTTGTATCGCTCGTATTCCTGCCGGGTTTCTTCCGACCATTCGGTCGGCACGTCTTCGGACGTCGCGCGGTCGATGTCGGTCGTCAGGGTGTCGTAGGTGCTGGCCTTGATCAGGCCCTCGCGAAATGCGGTATCGATCGCTAGCAGTAGCGATTCAGCGCAAGTGGGTTCAGCCTGCAACAGTTCGGCGATGACGGCGCGCATCCGGTCGAGACTGGCGAGCCCGACGCAAAATGCATCGAACGCGTCGGCGAAAGGCGCGGGCGGTTCGCCTGCCGGCTGGTTGGAACTGTCGCTCGTCATAGATAATAATCCGGTAGCCGTTCGAGTCTAGCAATGTCAACCTGTTGAAATGACTCACAACATCACGTTTTTTCGTTATGGTCCGGGGATCGGCGGCGTTATGTCGCATCGGGGGAGCGCACCGTGAGTTTTCCGTCACATCCGTTCTGGGACTATTCGGTGCGCCTGTACGGCAAGCCCGGCGTCGCCGACGCGTGCCTGTACCTGCAGGATCGCTACGGCCTGAATGTGAACTGTGTCCTGCTGTGTGCATGGATCGCGGCGGACGGACGCGGGGCGCTGACGAGCGCGCACCTGGCGACGGCGCTGCGCCGGATCGCGGACTGGGAGGCGCAGGCGATCCGGCCGCTACGCGAGATTCGCCGCAAATGCCGGCAGGAACCGCTCGGCGTGCCGGAGTTCCTGTTGCAGACGTTTGCGCCGCAGATCGAAGCCGCCGAACTGGCGGCCGAACACGTCGAGCAACTGGTGCTGGCCGAAACCGTTCGGGACCTGGCCGCTGTCGCTGCGCCCGGGGAGCCGGTCGTGGATGCCGAAGTGAGTCTGCGGGCGCTGCTGGATGCGGCCGGCGTGGCGGTCGATGCGCGCCTGAACGAGTGCCTGGGCGATGTGCTGCGGGCGGCCTTCCCGGGTGCGACGCGGCCGGGCGTCAGCCCGGCTTGACGGCCCGGACCCCGGCGTTCTCACGGCCGTCCATGCGCCCGATGCCGCGAAAATCGCTGCGATCGATGAACGTGGCCCGTTCGACGGTCAAGCCCGCGTCCGTACAGATCCGCGTCAGTAATTCGGGATCCAGCAAATTCATGAACGGCGGCCCGTCGATGGCGCGATCCTGGGGCGCGAACGGCAGGTAATTCTCCAGGCCGATCATCAGACCGGGCCAGCGGTCGCCGTGCGCGCGTCGTGCGTCGAAGATCGGGATCAATTTGCGCCAGATGCCGTACGGCGTGTCGGCGACCAGGTACAGGCGGCCGCCGGGTTTGAGCCAGCGGAACATCTTGCGCACCGACGCATCAATTGCCGAACCGTCGAGAAAATGCAGCACGCGTGAACACAAGATGGCGTCGTAGGCGGCCTCGGGCAGATCGAGTCCCGGCAACTCCCCGGCAACGCAGGTCAGGCGATCGCGCAGCGCCTCGGGCGTTTTCTCGACGACCGCTGCCAGGTGTCGCGGGTCCAGGTCGACGGCTGTCACGCGTCCGCCGGCCTCAAGCGCGGCAATCGTGGCGATGCCGAATGCGCAGCCGATATCGAGCACTTCGCCTTCCGTATGGCCGGCGAACTGGATGAAATCGTCGGCGAACTCGTCGAGCACCCGGAACATGAACCCGGTGCCGTTCAGCGTCGGTTCCATGTCGGGGTGGTTCCATTGTCGCGGCGTGTCGGCGGTCTTGGTCATGACTGGCGTTCTTGCTCGGTCTCGTCGGGCGGCCGCAGGGCCGTGGGGCCGATATTCTAACGCTTGCCCGCCGGCGGCGTCCCGCCGAGTGGACGGTGACTGTCACATGGTCGGCGCGGTGGTTTGGTCCGCACCTGCCGGGACCGGGCTACTTATACTGAGCAGCGGAGAGAAAAGATGCCGCACCGGCCGGAGACCGGCGCAGGCAGTGTTTGTTACTACAAGGGAAAAAGACCAATGGCGGATAAAGAAGAGGTGGGGCCGGAGTTTATCGCCTGCGCATTGCAGGTGTCGTGCAACGGCGTCAACCGGATATCGGATGTGGCCGCGGCGCGTGCGCGGATTGCCGCCAATATTCAGAAGATCGAGGGCTACGCGACGACCGCGAGCCATTTCCTGCAATGGTTCTACGGGGCGCCGTGCCGCCTCATCGCGTTGCCGGAATATGCAGTGACCGGCTTCCCGATGCAGGAGTCACCGGCCGAATGGCGCGAAAAGGCCTGTTTCGCGTATGACGGTCCCGAATACGAGGCGCTCGGCAAGATCGCCCAGGACAACGATATCTTCCTCGCCGGCAACGTCTACGAGGTCGATCCGAATTTTCCGGAACTGTATTTCCAAGTCTGCTTCATTATCGGCCCGTCGGGTGATGTGATCCTGCGTTACCGGCGCCTGACGTCGAGCTTCGAGCCGACGCCGCACGACGTCTGGGACAAGTACCTGGATATCTATGGCCTCGAAGGCGTGTTTCCGGTGGCGAGGACCGAGATCGGCAACCTGGCGATGATCGCGTCCGAGGAGATCCTGTACCCGGAGTTCGCGCGCATGCATGTGATGCGCGGCGCCGAAGTCATCATCCACCCGACCAGCGAACCGGGTAGCCCGCAGATGACGATCAAGGAGATCGCCCGGCGCGCTCGTGCGGTCGAGAACATGGCCTACGTCGTGTCGCCGAACTCGGCGAGCATCGACGATATTCCGATTCCGGCGTTTACCTGTAGCGCAATGTCGAAGATCGTCGACATGCACGGGGCCGTGCTGACCGAGGCCGGCCAGGGCGGCGAGAGCATGTCGGCCAATGCGGTGCTCGACATCGGCGCATTGCGGCGAACGCGGCGGCGCGTCGGCATGGCCAATATTCTTTCGCGCCAGGCCTACGGACTGTTCGCCGACAGCTATGCGCAGGCGGATTTTCATCGCGGCAATTTTCTGCTCGAGGAAGGCGAGGTCGTCGAGCCGCCGAACCGGGAGATCTTCCGGCGCCGGCAGGAACAGAACATCGAGCGGCTGATCAAGGCCGGTCTGCTGTGATGTGTCGGCAATCGGGGCGCTTTTTTTGCTAGGCTAGGCGACCTGCCCGTTCCGAATACGCAACACGGAGATTTTCGATGAGCCAGTTGACCGCTAACCGGCGTCAATTCGTTTCCGGCGGCGGCGCGATTGCTGCGAGCCTGTCGCTGAAATTCGGCGTGCCGGCGGCCGCGGCGCAGGGCGCCCCCGAGATTGTTTACGGCGCCTGGGAAGACCTGATGCGCCGCAAGTGGACGTGGGACCGCGTCGTCCACGGCAGCCGCGGCATCAACTGCACGGGTCACTGCGCATTCAACATCTACGTCAAGGACGGCATCGTCTGGCGCGAGGAACAACAGGGCGAGTACGGCCGATCCGGCGATGACACGCCCGACTACGGGCCGCGCGGCTGCCAGAAGGGCAACCGCGAGGCCAAATACATGTACGGCAATCAGCGCGTGCTCTACCCGATGAAGCGCGTCGGCGCGCGCGGCGCTGGAAAATGGGAGCGCATCTCCTGGGACCAGGCGGCCGAGGAGATTGCCGACCGGTTTATCGATCATGCCGTCGCCGACGGGCCCGAATCCATCACGCTGGCGATGGGCACGGCGCTGATTCTCAAGCGCGCGTCGTTCGGCGCGCTGTTCCGCTTTGCGAACATGACCGGCATCGTCGTGCCGGAAACGTTTGCCGGCGTCGGCGACCTGCCGGTCGGTGCCTACCAGGTGCTCGGCTACGCGCTGCCCGGCGACAACATGGCCGCGGTATTCAAGTCGAAGGTCTGCCTGGTCTGGGTCTGCAACCCGGCCGTGACCCGGATCCCCGATGCCCATTTCTTCTGGGAAGCGCGTTACAACGGCACCGAGGTCGTGACGATCACGCCGGACTTCAACGCTTCGGCGATGCATTCCTCCAAGTGGCTGAATCCGAAGCCGGGTACCGACGCCGCACTGGCGATGGCCATGGTGCATGTCATCCTCGCCGAGGGCGCCGTCGACTGGGAGTACGTGCGCGAGCAGACCGACCTGCCGTTTCTCGTGCGCACCGACAACCGCCGCTTCCTGCGCCGCACCGACATCGACGGGCAGCCCGACGGCGACACGGCGTTCTACTTCTGGGACGAGGTGACCGACGCGCTCGCGCCGGTGCCGGCCACCGGCCGCGGCGCGCCGGCCTGGATGGGACCACCGCCGGACAACGGCGATTCGCTCGAACTCGGCGCGCTCAAGCCTGCGCTGCAGGGCACGTGGACCGTCGACACGGTGTCCGGTCCGGTCGAGGTCACGACCGTATTCGAATTGACGAAGCAGCACGCGCAGGGGTATGCACCGGAACTTGTGCATGAAACAACCGGCGTTCATCCGGATGCGATCCGCGACGTCGCGCGGACCTTCGCGACGGCCAAGCCCGGCATGATCTTCGCCGGTTACCGCGCCAACAAATGGGTGCACGGTGATCAGCTGGTGCGCGCCTGGCTGCTGATGTGCGCGCTGACCGGCAACACCGGGCGGGCGGGCGGCGGCGTGCAGACGACGCAGATGGCCAACGGCGACGGCCTGATGAAGTTCGCATTTAACGGTATGGGTCCGCGGCTGAATGTCGCGGCCATTTCTCTGTGGGACTACGTGCACAGCGACGGCGAACAGATGAACCGCGAAGTCTACGGAGACCAGGTCGCCGACCGGGTCGCCAAACATCATGCCGAGGCCGTCGCCAACCGCTGGATACCCGATCATTCGAAGGCGCCGTGGAAGATGGCGATCATGGCCGGCCACAACCCGGCCAACTGGCGCGCGACGGGCAAGAAAGGTTTTCGCGAGCGAGCGTTCGAGAAGCTCGAGACGATCGTCGGCGTGACGCCGCACATGAGCATCACGGCGATGTATTCTGATTACGTACTGCCGGTTGCCGATCACTATGAGCGCGAGGACTTCATTCTGGAGGGCCGTACGCCCTACGTGCAGGTGATCAGCGAGGCGGTCCCGCCGCTCGGCGAGGCGATGGATGACTGGGCCATTTTCGAGCGCCTGTCGCGGGCGATCAGCAAGCGCGCGAAAGAGCGCGGCATCGCGCCAGTCAAGGGGCAGGCCTTTGGCCGGCCGGTCGAATGGGACTACACGAAGTTCAACGACATGTTCACGAGCCTGGTCATGGACGACGGTAGCGCCAGGCCGGTCAAAAGGACCCGCGATGTCGTTGATTACATCGTCGCGAACTCGACGGGCATGTCGCAGGTCAAAAATTATGAGAACCTGCGCAACAAGGGCCTGATTCGCGTCGACGATGCCGACGACGTGCAGTTCGGCAAGAAATCAAATTACAACTACTACGTGCTCGAAAAGACCCGTGAGCGCAAACCCTACGACACGCTCACCGGGCGCCAGCAGTTCTACCTCGATCACGAGTGGTTTCTGCAGGAAAGCGAGGCGCTGCCGACCTACAAGGCGCCGGCCGCGATCGAGGGCTATGGGCTAAGGTTGACGATGGGCCACGCGCGGCACGGCATTCACAGCATGTACCGGGACGACACGCTGCTGATGTCGCTGCAGCGGGGCGAGCCGGATGTCTATATCAATCCCGATGATGCGGCCGAACGCGGGGTCGCGGACGGTGACATGATTCGCGTGTTCAATTCATTCGGATCTTTCATCGTGCAGGCGCATGTCAGCTCGGCGCTGCAACCCAAGACGCTGTTCATGTATCACGGCTGGGACCCGATGCTGTTCGAAGGGCGGGATAACTTCAGCTCGGTCATTTCGACCGCGGGCCTGCTCAAGCCGACCAATCTGGTCGGCGGCTACGGCCAAATTCATTACGCCACGCCGGACAAAGTTCCGAATCAGACGTACCACGATTGTACGGTTGAGTTCGAGAAAGCGGCCGACGCCTGAGGGAGTAAATATTATGGGTATGCAGGTTTCCATGGTTATCGATCTGAACAAATGTATCGGTTGCCAGGCATGTACCGCGGCATGCAAGTCGCTCTGGACCGATGAAGAAGGTCAGGAGAGCATGTTGTGGAATAACGTCGAAACAAAACCGGGGCGCGGTTATCCGAAGGAATGGGAAGAGAAGGGCAAGCGGTCCGGCTGGAAGGATGGCGAGCTACAGTTCGGCGGACTGCATCCCGATGAGGATTTTGGCGGCGAGCGCCCCCTGAATCATGAAGAAGTCTATTTTCAGGGCACCGCGGACCGGCTCGTCCAGAAGGAGCCGATGACCTACGGCGCGAACTGGGATGAAGATACGAGTTCCGGTGATTACCCGAATAACTACCATTTCTACCTGCCGCGGCTGTGTAATCACTGCACGAAACCGGCCTGCCTAGAGGCCTGTCCGGTACGCGCTATATATAAGCGTGAGGAGGACGGCATCGTGCTCGTCGATCAGGACAAGTGTCAGGGCACGCGGCTGTGCAACCAGGCCTGTCCCTACGACAAGATGTACTTCAACCACGTCACCAATACGTCGCAGAAGTGCATCTTCTGTTTCCCGCGTATCGAGCAGGGCATCGCGCCGGCCTGTGCGCGCCAGTGTCCGGGTCGGCTGCGCTTCGTCGGTTTCCTGGAGGACCAGGACGGGCCGATCCATAAACTCGTCAACGAGTGGAAGGTCGCGCTGCCGCTGCACCCGGAATTCGGCACCGAACCGAACGTCTTCTACGTGCCGCCGATCCTGCCGCCGACCTTCGACGCCGAGGGCCGGTTCTCCGACGAGCCGCGCATCCCGACGGAATACCTGCGCTACCTGTTCGGCCCGGAGGTCGACGCGGCCCTGATCACGATGATGGACGAGATGGAGCGCAAGAAGCAGGGCAAGCCATCGGAACTGATGGACCTGTTAATCGCGCGCGACTGGAAGTCCCTGTTCAATATCAAGGACGTCAAGGCCACCGGCGAGGGTCTCGATCACCGGCCGCTGCTCGGCTGAGTCGCGCGCCATTCGGTGACGGCCGTGCGGCGACATTGCGTGATTCCGGCCTGCCGCGCGGTCAGCGCCCGACGATAATCCGGGTCGAGCGCGCGCGCCGCCGCAGCCTGTCGCTCGGTTTCGGCGTCAACGACATACATCGACTGCCCGCCGCCCATGCCGCCGGCCATCGCGTTCAGCGCTGCTTCGACCGTGTCGAGTGCCTGTGCAGCCTGCCAGTCGGCGCGTTCCGGCACCGTCAGCGTGCCGCAATGTTTCGCCAGCCGCGCCGTGTGCGCCGGCGATGCCGCACCCAGCAGGTCGATCGCTTCCACCGGCGTCAGCGGACCGGATGCCAGCAGTTGCGCGGTCGTGGCGGCATCGATTTCCATGCGGGCGAGGTACCTGCCGACCGCGGCCGCATCGTCGGCGAGTCCGCCGGGGTCGAGACCCTGGCGAGTCGACCGCGCGACACCTGCTACCCAGATCAGTACGCAGCCGCCGCCGCACGGGCCCGTCGCCGTGACCGGTAACAGCGCCTCGCGCACGAGGCTGCCAATGGCGGCCGCTTCCGTCAGGTCGCCGGCGGTGGATTCGATCAGCACGCCGTTTGTTTGCGTGACGGCGAGCGCCGCCGCGAAGCGATCGCGATCGCCCGGTGCAACAGCCCCGTCGATCCGGATGCGCTCGCTGCCCGCCGGCCCGACGGCGCGGATGTCGGCCGCGGTCGCGGGCATCGCGACGCACCACATCGTGACGGCGAGCAACAGCTGCCTCATGCCGGTTCGTCGTCGGTGGCCGTGAACTCGATCAATTCGACGACGTTGCCGTCGGGGTCGCGGCCGTAGACGACATAGCCGGTGTCCTGGGTCAGCGGCGCGCTGTGGAATGCCATGCCGGCGGCCCGCATGCGTTCGTATTCGGCATGCAGGTCGGTGACGAGCAGGCAGACATGCGTGATGCCGTGATCGCAAACCGGGCGCGGCGTCGTTTGCGGGCGCGGCGTCGGTGAACGGTATTCGAAGACTTCCAGGAACGTTTCGCCGAGCCGCAGCATGACGGCGCGCGCGGCCGAATTCTCGAGCCCCGTCAGCGCATCGGCATCGGCCGTGCCCGCGGGCCACTCAAACGACCACGCCTGCTCGCAGCCGATGACGGTCGTATAGAACCCGACGCAGCGGTCGAGGTCGGGCGTCGAGATCGCCGCGTGATGAAAACCTTGAATCATGATCATTGGCCGGTTGCCGTAGAACGGTTCGTATTCTAAGCCATGCCGCACGCCTGACACCCAATCGTTTGATGCTGTGGCAAGATACCGGTTACCACGACAGGGAGCCCGGTAAGAAAATGACCGAACCGTTCGATGCAGTAAAAGCGAAAATCACCGGCCTGCTGAGCGCCGGACAAATAGGCGCGGCGGTCGCGTCCATTCGTCAGGCCTATGACGACTACGAAGAGGCGCGCGAAGACTTCGCGTATGCCGCCGAGTATGCGGTGACACTCGGTCGGCAGATCGATCAGTTTGCCAAATGGGAAGGCGCCGATCAGACGCTCGAGGAATTTTTGCTCGGCCGGTTCGATATCGGTGAAGACGACGCGACGTTGATTGCATCGACGCTCGGCAACTTCGGGGCCGTCAAACACTTTCTCGGCCTGGACGAGGAGGCGATCGATTTGCTGGAGGAGGCCGTCGGGATCCGTGAAGATGCCATTGGTGCGAAACAGGCGTGCCTGCCGCATTGGGTGGAGTACATCGGGCTCAGCTATCGCCGCACCGGCAACCGCCGGGCCGCCAATGAATGGGAAAGCCGCCGCAAGAACGCGTCGAACCGGCCCTGATCCGGTTCAGTAACCCGGTTCAGTCGATAACGTGTGACACCAGCCCGTCGGCGAGTTTCGGCTCGAACCACGTCGACTTCGGCGGCATGACCTCGTTGGCGTCGGCGACGGCCATCAGCGCTTCCATGCGTGTCGGGTGCAGCGCGAACGCGATTTGCATGTCGCCCGCATCGACGCGCCGTTCCAGTTCCGCAAGCCCCCGGATGCCGCCGATGAAGTCGATACGCTCGTCAGTGCGCTGATCGCCGATGCCGAGCAGTGGCGCGAGCAGGTGATCGTGCAGCAGCGCGACGTCCAGGCTCGCGACCGGGTCGTCGCTCGGGATCAGTTCCGGACGAATATCCAACCGATACCAGTGGCTATCGACGTACATGCCGAACTGGCCCGGTCGTGCCGGTTTCACGGCCGATTCCGCGGGCGTGACCGTGAAGGCGTCGGCGACGCGCGCGAGCAGTTGTGCCGCCGTCTGTGCGTTCAGGTCCCGGACGACGCGGTTGTAATCGAGTATCTGCATTTCGTCGTGCGGGAAGGCGACACACAGGAAATAGTTGTGGTCCGCGCCCTGCGCATCACTCTCTTTATTGGTTCCGGTGTTGCGTGCGGCGGCGACGCGTGACGCCGATGCCGAGCGGTGATGACCGTCGGCGATATACAGCGCATCCATCGCATCGAATGTCGCGGTCAGTTGCGTAATCTGCTCGGCATCGTCGATCAGCCAGATCGTGTGGCCGATGCCGTCGTCCGCGACCAGGTCGTAGAGCGGCGCGCCGGCCGTGACCTTGTCGAGTATTGCGCCGACCGTCGGCGATGCGCGGTAGGCCAGCAGCACCGGACCGGTCTGCGCGTGCAGCGCCGTGATCTGCCGCACGCGGTCGTCTTCCTTCTGCGGCCGCGTGAATTCATGGCGACGAATCCGGTTGGCATCGTAGTCGGCGACATGGCCGGCGCAGACGAGCCCGGTTTGTTCGTGCGCGCCCATGCGCAGCCGGTAGGCGTAGTAGCGCGGCTCGTCGTCACGGATCAGCACGCCGTCGTCGATGAGCCGTTGCAGGTTGGCCGCGCCCGTCGCGTAGACTTCCGGCGCATAGGGGTCGGTGCCGGCCGGCAGGTCGATTTCCGGCTTGGAAATATGCAGGAAACTCAGCGGCCGTCCGGCCGCGCGCTCGCGGGCCTCGGCGGTGTTCAGTACATCGTAGGGCGGCGCAGCGACGTCGGCGGCGCGTTCGGGTAACGGCCGCAGGCCGCGGAAAGGCTTGATCAGGGTGCTCATTGCGGTATCCGGTTCCAGTCGCCGGCGCGCAGAACGGCGCGCGACGCAGGGACGCAAGCTTGCCGATATATCCGGGCGGAGTCCAGCCGCCGGATCGTGCATGCGGACCGATCCGGGTGAATCAGATCGTATCGAGGACCTCGAATGCGGCGCGTTCGCCCGATTCCATAGCGCCTTCCATGCCGCGGTTCGAGACGGCCGTGTGCTCGCCGCAGAAGTGCACGCGCGCGTGCGGTGCGGCGACGGAGGTCGCGAATTTGCTGATCTGGCCGGGCCGCCAGACGGCCCAGTCGCCGGACGCGAACGGATCGCGGTACCAGGATTTGTACGCCGCGACCTCGAGCAGTCCCTTGGCGGCCGGCCGCAGGCGTTCGATGTCGGCGATGACGGCCGCGATGCCGACGCTGTCGTCGACCTGGTCCATCCAGGCTGCGCGATGGCCGCGAATCCAGGCCGTCAGGCTCGTGATGTCGGCCGGATCGTCGCCCTTGTGTTCGGCAACGACGGTGCCGCACATGCTGTTCGTGTACATGTTCGCGCTCATGCCGTCTTCTTCCCAGAACGGTTTCTTTGCGACGATATGCACCTGGTTGATGACCTGCGAATCGAGCATGTCGACGGCGCGCGCCTGCAGGCCGGTGAACCGCGGTTCGATCCGGATGCGTCGCAGGACTGAACACGGCAGCGAACAGATCACCCGGCCGGCGCGATAGATCGTGCCGTCTGCGCAGTGCACCTCGGCGCCCGTCGAATCCGAGCGTATGCCGATGACGGGTTGATTCAGCCGTACCTCGTTGCGCAGCGAGCCGGCCATGGCCTCGGGAATCGACTGGTTGCCGCCGACGGCCGTGTAGCCCTTGATCGGGTTGCCGGTCGTGAGCGTGCGCTGGATGTTGGCGAAGTAGTGCGCCGACAGCGCCATCAGCGCCGACACGCCGTGTGCGGAGCGGGCCCACTGCGGACTCATGTTATAGGCGATATCGATGGTGTCGTCGCTCTGCTCGATGCGGTGCAGGAATTCGTGCAGCGATACGTCGAGGTCGGCATGTGCGGGGGCCCGCCATGCCTCGGACGACTGCAGCGGGTTCGCCCGCGCGAGCAGCATCGGCAGGTACATCCACGGCATGGTTTTCCTGGCAGCCGCGGGGAACGGATTGCGCGGGTGTTCGGCCCAGTCCGCGTTGGCGATGAATTCGTCGTCGATGATCAACTGTCGCTGGAAGAAGTACGGTGTCATCGGCGTGATGTCAATCAGCGGTGCGCCGTGTTTTTTCGCGGCCTCCACCAGCCGCGCGTAGCCTGGCCCGAATGCCGTGCCGCCGGCCTCGGGATTGCCCGGGATATGCCGGAAAGACTCGATGCGCCCGCCGATCCGGTTGCGCCCCTCGATGACCTGCACGTTGACGCCGGCGTCCTGCAGCATCAGCGCCGCGCCGAGTCCGGACAGTCCCGCGCCGATGACGATGACGTCCGACCGGTTCTGCGCCCGCGCCCAGCGCGGCGTCGTCGCGGCGACCGAGGCGGCGCCGAGGCCACGGAGAACGCTACGGCGCGTCAGCGGCGTCGTGATCCGGGTGTTCGTTGGCTTGCTCATAAGTGCTTCCGTTCGGCGTTGCGAATGATGGCGGTGCGGCGCTGGATGGTTCGGTCGATTATAGCGGCTGGCCCGTGCCGCGAGCGGTCAATGCGGGACGGGGAGTGTGCGGATACGCCAGCCCAGCCACAGCATCCACAGCGGCAGCAACTGGATATAGGCGAAACCGGCGGGCGGGAAGACGAGGCTCATGATGCCCGGCAGGACATTGATCCAGGCGAAGATCCGCAGACCCTTGGGGAACGTGTCGGTGCGGCCGGCGCACCAGGCGACCGTGCCGGCGAAGGCGCCGAGCGCGGCGATCGCCAGGATGTTGACCATGCCCCGGAAGATCGTCGTCATCAGCAGGATCTCGGTGTTTTGCGCCGGATTCAGGTCGCGCAGGATGCCCGCGTACACCGTGCCCGGTATGTCCGAGATACCGGTCAGCACGAAACCGAGTCCCGACAGCACGGCCGACAGCAGCAGGAACTTCGCCGCGATCGGCAACCGCGTCCGGAAATACTCGCTCAGAAACAGACCGACGATCATCAGTGAGCAGCCGACGACGATATGCGCGATACCGCTCGACGTGAACGAGAACGACCACAGCGCATTCTCGATCTTGGCCATGTCGCCGTAATCGGTCGCCTTGTTCTCGAAGCCGAGTGTGTAGGGTTCGAAATAGAGCGCGTTGAGGTTATGGATCAGTAGTCCGGCGACGATCAGGAACGCCGCAACGGAAGCTGCTTTTTGCAGTTGTCGCATCCGCGACTACCAGGTCCTGAAGCGGCCGGTATCGAGATGGACGAAATCCGATTCAGGGTAATAGCCGACGCCGCCGCGACCGAGATCCGTTGCGGCCCGGCGTAACTGGTTCGTATTGACCCCGGCGAGTCGCACGTCGATGGCGCGGCCCTGCATGTGCAGGCTGGCCTTGGCGACCCCGTCGGTCCGGCTGCGCAAGTGTTCGTTCGTGATCGGTGAGCGGTAGCCGGAAATGACCTCGAAGCGCCGGTCGGGACCGAACGTCGATTGCATTGTGGACAGGATGTCGAGCAGCCCGGGATCGATCGGGTGTACGTCGCGCGTGCGGAAATCGCGCAGGAATACGTCGATTCGTTCCAGCGCGTCCGGCAGGTATCGGTCGCCGTCATGGTAGGCGAGTTCGAGGCGCGACCGCGTGTGTGTGTGGTAGAAGCGAAGTCTGCGGGGTTCCGGCGCCGACGTGACAGCCATCAGCGGGCGCGCCAGCGCCGTGCCGGGCAGGGCACAAACGGCGGCGGCGCAGCCAATACGGCGGAGCAGGGCGCGGCGGGTCGGGTCTGTCATTATTATTATTGACGGGCTCGCGATTTTGCTTGGTACCGATTCTCGCAGACCTGACCCCGCGCGACAACTTTGCCGGTTAGAATCCGGCCATGGACCCGATTACCCAGGCCGCGCTCGGCGCCGCCGTCGGACACGCCGTGTTCCATCGCCGGCTCGGCATGCGGGCAGCCGCCGTCGGGGCCGTGGTCGGCATGTTTCCGGACATCGATACGTTCTACGGCACGCTCGAGGGGCCGTTCGGTCGGCTCGTCTCCCATCGCGGCATCACGCATTCGCTGTTTTTCGGCCCGGTCGTCGGGACGCTGGCCGGCTGGGCCTGGTGGCGCTGGCTGCGGCGGCGTGCGGGGCCCGCGTCGCCGGCGGAGGTTGGTCCCGGTGTCTGGATCGGGCTGTTTATCTGCGCGCTGGTGTCCCATCCGCTGCTCGACTGGTTCACGACCTTCGGCACGCAGCTGCTGGCGCCGTTTTCGCGCGCGCGCTTTGCGCTCGACGGCGTCGCGGTTGTCGATCCGGTCTATACCGTGACGCTCGGTCTCGGGCTGCTCGGCGGGCGCTGGCTTGCGGGCCGGCCCCGCGCCGGTTGGCCGACCGCCATTGCGCTGGTCCTGTCGACTGCCTACCTGATGCTCGGCATGCGCATCAACGCGCTCGCCGAACTCGAGGCGCGGCAACAGCTCGTGGCCATGGGCCGATCGGGATTCGAGGTCAGCGCCTATCCGACGATGCTGCAGTTGCCGCACCGGCGACTCGTCGCGCAGTTCGATGACGAGGTCTGGGTCGGTTTCGTCTCCATGTGGCGTCCGTGCACGATCGAGTGGGGCCGCGCGCCGGTGCATACGAGCGCCAATGTCGAGACGCTGCGCGCGACGCGGGAAGGGCAGATCTACGACTGGTTTACCGGCGGCCGCCTGATCAGCAAGGAGCAGTCCGTCGGCGACGAACGAGTCGTCGAGATGATCGATCTGCGCTACGGCTATGCGCTCGATCCGACCCGGGGACTGTGGGGCGTCCGCGCCCGCTTCGATCGCGATGGCGCGTTGATCGGTCGGCCGGAACGCTTCAACAGCCGGCCCGAGGTGTCGGGCGAGACTGTCGGGCAATTGCTCGCCGATGCGTTTCCGGCGGCTTGTGCGTCGGCAGTGCTCGCGGCGGCGGCGCCGGCAAACGAATTTGTACCCGAACCACAGGAGTGAGGCATGTCCAATCGTGCGCAACAGGCATTCGGTGAGCCGCATCCGGCGATCCTGCAGAAGATCCAGCCGACCATGGACGCCGTCGTTCAGGAATTCATACGCAGCGCGCCGTTCGTTGTCATGGCGACCAGTAATGCGCACGGGGATTGCGACGCATCGCCGAAGGGCGGCCGGCCCGGATTCATCCGCGTCATCGACGAGCGCACGCTGTTGTTGCCCGACCTGCCCGGCAACAAGCTGTTCCAGTCGTACCAGAACATCGAGACAAATCCGAAGGTCGGCCTGATCTTCATGATCCCCGGCTGCGGCGTGACCGTGCGCGCGAACGGACGCGCCACGGTGGTCGACAGTGAGACGCTGGCGGCCGACGGTGTTGAGGCGCCGGTCTTCGATCCGGACGAGCGCACCGCCGTTCAGCAGGCGCTGCGGATCGAGATCGACGAAGTCTATCCACATTGCCCGCGGGCGCTGCGATTTTCCCGATTGTGGGAGTCCGTCGCGGACGATACCGGGGGCGAGAAGCGATCGGATCGCTACTGGTATCGACAATGGGCGAAGGCCGCTGAGTGATGCGTCGTTGCCGGCGGAGTTGACCGCTCGTGCAGATGAATTCAGCGCGTTGCATCGGTATGCTGTGCGTGTCGAGAACGCCTTTGGGGGTGGTATGGGCAGATTGATCGCAGTTGCGTTGTGCTGTGCGTTGGTGCTTTCCGCGTGTGGCGGCAAGCGTGAGCCGGGCGTCGTTGTCGACGGCCAGCGACTCGCCGTCGTTGACCTGCACCTGCACACCGGTACATTCGATATGACACCGCCGCGTTTTCAGGCGCGCATCGCAGAGCGCATTCCGCGCGGCTTCAAGTGGTCGATGGGATTGCTGATGGACCGCTGGCTGTCGGGCAGCGGCATCCTGGGCCATCTCGACGACGGCGGCGTCAGCGCCGGCGGCGTGTTCGCGCTGTATTCCCCGCATACGACCGGCATCGCGACCAACGAATTCGTCGCCGAGCAGATCGCAGCCGACCCGTCCCGGCTGTTCGGTTTTGCCAGCATCCGCGTCGACCAGTGGAATGTCGATGCGGAAGAGCAACTGGCCGCGTTCGAGGCCGCGTTGACGGAGCTCGACAACATGGTCGGTGTCAAGCTTGCGCATGCACACCAGCAGTTTCGGTTTGATGATCCGCGGTTCTACGGGATCTATGAGATTGCCGGGCGGCTCGGCAAGCCCATCTACCTGCATACGGCGACGAGTCCGAACCCCGGCGTGCGCATGGAGCCGCCGTATACCAATCCGTATTACCTCGAGGATGCAATCCGGCGTTATCCGGATACGATCTTCATCCTCGGCCATGCCGGCTGGGATACTCTCAACCGCAAGCTGACCTACGTTGATGCCTGTATCGATCTGGCGCAGCGCTACGACAACGTCTACATGGAGCCGGGCGCGCTCGGCGCGAAACGGGCTGAACAGGTGCTGGCCGATTTCGTCGGCCGGATCAAGAAAGGTAATGTTGCACACAAGCTGATCTACGGCTCGGACGGGCCGCAGTTCCCCGGGTACGTCGCCTCGCACTTGGATGCATTTGTCGCGGCAATGCAGGCGGCCGGGTTTACTGTCGATGAGATGCGCCTGGTGCTGGCCGACAATTTCAGTCGCGTGTTCAACATGCCGGCGTTCGAGTTATAAGGTGGGTTATCGTATGAGTGTCCGCTTATTGGGGTTGAGTGGTGTGCTTGCGGTGCTGTTGATCGGTTGTGCAGCCGAAGAGGCGCCGGTGACGACGCCGGTCACGGTCGTCGGCGCGATTCGGGCGCCTGAGGGCGTGGGCGCGGGCCGTCCGGTGACCGTCAATCTGTATCACGCGTGGGCGCTCGAAGGCCCGTTGCGGCATCCGCTGGAATTCATCGGCAGCTTCCCGGCCGCGGTCGGCGAGTTTCGCCATGCGTTCGACTATCCCGTCGAGCTGGGCGAGGGGCTGGTCGTTTATGCGTGGCTCGATACCGACGGTGACGGTGTGCTGTGTACGCCGACCGGTCGCACCGATATTGCCGGTCTAACCGTGGCCGACGCGTTTCCGGCCGCCGAGGTCGCGCTCGACATCGAATTGTCGGCGCCCTGCGCCGGGCCGGACTGGTTTTTCCCGGCCGTTCCCGCGCTATCCGCGCCCTGACCGACCGCCCATGCGGCTGGCTTGCGACTTAATAAATTGATGTTATCATCAACTTAGTACGAGTATGACGGGCCAATGCGTTGCAGCGCGCGGGTCCGTAATACCCACAATTGGCAGCGCTGGCGTATTGCTGGAAGATCTGCCGGTGTAATCGGGGCATGGGACGGACGCAGCCCCGATTGCAGCGCGTCAACGTATCTTTTATTCCCAAGGGGGAAATGATTATGTCGAGGATTAGGTTCATTCGCAGCGGCATCGCCGCGTGCGCGATCGCCACGACGGGGCTGATTATCAGTGACCCGGTGGCAGCCAGGGAAGAGATCGTCGTCACGGCCAAGGGTCGCGAGCAGTCGTTATACGATGTGCCGCTGTCGATCTCGGTTGTCGATGAAGAGAGGATTGAGCAACTCGGCATTACGACGCTGGACGACCTGGACCGCTGGGTTCCGTCGCTGGACATTCGCACCCCGTCGGGGCGGCGTTCTTCGACGATCGTCATGCGCGGCCTGTCGCCGAACACGACCAACGAACAGCTGCGCGGCGTCTCGGTTTTCGTCGACGGCATCTACCAGAGTGGCTCGATTGCCAGCCTGAAATTGCAGGACCTGGAACGCGTCGAAGTCGTGCGCGGTCCGCAGAGCGCGATGTTCGGTCGCTCCACGTACACGGGCGCGATCGATCTCGTGACGCGGACGCCGAAGGTCGATGACCTGACCGGTAAGTTCGGCGGCAGCTATTCACAGTACTCGGTCGGCAGCACGCCGAAATATGATCTCAGCGGCCGGCTCGATTTCCCGATCATGGCCGACAAGCTCTGGGGTTCGGTCTCGGGTTCGTACAGCGAAGTCGAGAGCTTTGCCGGCACGCCGTCGGGCAGTACCGGAGTCGGTGGCGAAGAGACCACGGCCTTCGGACTCGTGCTCTATGCCGAGCCGATGGACAACCTGTCGGTCAAGTTCCGTTACAACCGGGCCGAAGACCGTGATGACACCGCGATGATTCATACCACGGCTCCCGACGAGTGGATCGCCAACGGTGTTGCGACTACCGTCCTTGGCAACGGCCATCTATGGCCGTCAGGCGAGGTCATGCACCCGATCGAAGGCACGACCGAGTGTCAGCCGAACTACGACCGGTCGAGCACCTCGACGGCCGGTGTCCTTGACGGTACGATCAATCCGGAGACCGGCTCGGTTGGCCGCGGCTCGCCCCTCGATTGCGGCGAGAATCAGGACCGCGATTTCGCCTCGCTGATCGTCGAATATGACATGAGCGGCTATGAAGTCTCCTACCGGGGATCGTGGTTCCGGTCCGAACTCCAGTCGAATAACGACTTCATCGCGCGCGGTAACGTCGACGGCCTCGGCTTCGACCCGTTCTTCGGCGCCGGCAACGGTGTCTATCCGGGCGGCAAGTCTGCGTTTGCCTTTCTTGCGACCGAGGAGGACTTCGAGAACTACTCGCACCAGGTGCGGATCATATCGCCTGATGAGCAGCGGCTGCGCTGGCTGGCCGGGCTCTACTACTTCGATGAGAAGAACACGAACTACAGCGTCGACAATTTCACCCCCCGGACGTCGCACAGTGGTTCCATTACCGCGTTGGACAACGTCCACAGGATCGTCGACCGTGGCCCGGATGATCTTGAGAACATCGCGGCGTTTGGCCAGATCGAGTTCGACATCATCGACGAGTTGACCGCCTCTCTCGAGGCACGTTTCCAGCGTGAGACGATCGAGAAGAAGCAGTGCCCGGATTGTCGCCTGGCGAGCTTCGGCGATGACAACGGCTATGACCTGAAAGAATCCGAGAACGAGTTCCTGCCGCGCGTCACGCTGACGTGGCAGCCGAGCGAGACGCAGACCTACTACGTGCTGTATTCGGAAGGCACGAAGAGCGGCCGGTTCAACACCAGCGAACCGACGGGCTTCGTCGGCAACTTCGCCGACTTCGTCTACGTCGAGCCGGAAGACCTGCAGAACTACGAGATCGGCGCCAAGAACAGCTTCTGGGATGACCGGGTGCAGACTTCACTCTCCGTCTTCTACCTCGACGTCGAGGACCAGCAGCAGACGGCCCAGTTGCCGCTCACGACGCAATCGTTCACGCAGAACGTCGGCGAATCCACCGTCTGGGGCTTCGAGTTCGAGGCCTTCGCCGGGATCACCGAAAACATCACGGCCAATCTGGGCATCGGTGTCGCCGATCACGAGTACGACACGGACTTCATCCCGGGATCGTCGCTGGACCGGGCAATCCTGGACGGCGACACGATGGTGGGCAAGCGGTCCGTGGGTGTGCCGAAGACCACGATCAGCGGCGGCATCGAGTATGCGACGGCCGTCATGACGGGCTACGACCTGCTGGTCCGGCTCGACGCGACGTACCGCAGCAAAGCCTATGTTGATATCGCCAACAAGGCTTGGGTCGGCGACAACACTCAGGTCAACCTGCTGACGAATTTCGGCACGGAAATCTGGACGATCTCGCTGTTCGCGCGCAACCTGAACAACGACAAGACGTCGCCGGGCAACTTCTCCGGCACGAGCTCGTGTTCTTACCGGAATGCGGCGCTGACGACGTTCACCAGCCCCTCGCAGCGTTGTAGCGGGCTTGGCGTTTCGCGGGGCCGCGAGGTCGGTATCGGCGCGGTCTGGAATTTCTAGTTCATCCACCCCAGCCGGGTGCGGCGTTTGGCCGCACCCGGTCCGGGGCTACCGCTGCCGCGGCCATGCCTGATAAAGATCAGTCAACGATAATCAGCTGGCGATGATCGGGCGGCGTCAATTCATCCAGCGAGCCGGGGCGGGCCTGTTAATGCCCACGGTCCTCGGCGCCTGCGGTTCGGGCGGCGGCCTCGACGCCGACGTCATCGTCCTCGGGGCGGGCTTGGCCGGCCTGAACGCGGCCTTGTTGCTGCAAGAGGGCGGCGCCCGCGTACTGGTCCTCGAAGCAAGCGACCGCGTCGGCGGCCGCGTACACACCGAATTTCATGCACCCGGTCCGGTCGAGACCGGCGGTCACGAGATCGGCCCGCTCTATGCGCGCATGATCGACCTGGCGCAACGGCACGGCCTGCACCTGGGCCGCCGACAGCTCGTGCAGGAGTACGAGTATCACATCGACGGCGTGCCCTACAGCCTCGCGGAATGGCAGGTGGCAACGCAGAACGGCCTCACGGCGCGTGAGCGGTCCGTCAAGCCCAACCGGCTCAAGGGTCTGTTCCCGCTGCCCGAGCGCGTGACCAGCGGCGAGTTCGACTGGTTTGACGACGAACTGCTGCCGTACGACTTTGCCTATTCCGATTTCCTGTTGAGCCACGGCATCAGCCCCGCGGCACTCGAACTGCTGCAGGCACCGGCCGCCGGCACGCCGCCGGACCAGGTTTCGACGCTGTACGTGATCCGCGACATGATCCGCGCGACCCGGCGCCGGGCAGCCAAAAGCGAGCCGGGGTATATCTTCGTCGAAGAGGGGGCCGATAGCGTGCCGGCTGCGATGGCGGTGGCGCTGACTGAACCGGTCGTGTTCGACCGGTGGGTTCGGGCGATCCACGCGGAGTCCGACCGGGTTGTCGTGGACTGTGCAGACGGCAGCCAATACCGGGCGGGCTTTGTCGTCTCAACGTTACCGACAACGATCTTGCGCGATGTCGAGATCACGCCCGCGCTGCCGGCGCTGCAGGCCGAGGCGCTGCGCGAACTGCCGTACCGGCAATCGACGGCGCTGTATTTCCGGCCGCTGGAGCCGTACTGGGAGATCGATGGCCGACCAGAGGCGATGTGGTCGAACGGCCCCGTCAGCAAGGTCATGCGGCGCGTGAACACCGAGCACGACTACCTCTGGGTCAACCTGCCCGGGGCGGCCGATCGGGCCGTTGCCGGACTCTCGATGCCCGACGTCGTCGCTTACGTCGAGGCCGAGTTGTACCGGATGCGCCCGAGCATGCAGGGGCGCCTGCGATACATCGGCGCCCATTCATGGAGCCGCGACCCGTTCGTGCGTGGCGTCACGGCTTATCGCAAGCCGGGCCAGATTCGAAAATACGGCAACGTGCTGGCCGATCCGCATCGGCGCATCCATTTTGCCGGCGAACATACCGCGGTGCTGATGGCCGGAATCGAGGGCGCGCTGGAATCCGGTGAGCGCGCGGCCCTCGAGATCCTGAGTTTATGAGTCGCCCGCAGGTGCGAGTGTGATGGTAGAACAGATCGACAATTCGCAGATACGCAGCCCCCGGTACATCCAGGTGTACACGGCGGTGCGCAACTGGATCTACCGCGGTCGTTACGCCCCCGGCGAGCGGCTGCCGACCGAGAACGACCTGTGCAAGATGTTCGACGTGTCGAAGATTACGGTGCGTCGGGCCATGGAAATGCTTGTCGACGAGGAGATGGTTGTGCGCCGCCGGGGCCGCGGCACGTTCGTCGTCGAGGACCTGGCCGAGCCGCCGATGACCGGCGACATGGAGCAGCTGTTGCTGAAGGTCGATCGCCTGGGCAAGAGCACGAGCGTTTCCAGCTCCGAAATCGTCACGATTGCCGCCGATCGTGAGACCCGCACGGACCTCCGGTTGCCGGATGGCGCACGGGTTCATCGCGCCTCGCATGTGCGCATACTCGACGGCGAGCCGATCGGCTACAACGTGACGTATATCCCGGCGGATCTTTCGATCGGTTTTGCGTTGTCCGAACTCAACGAGCAGCCGATGCTGACGCTGCTCGAGCGGGCCGGTGTCAGTGTGGCCTCCGCCGACCAGGTGTTCGGCGCTACGCTGGCCGATACGCGGCTCGCGGGCCTGCTGCATGTCGCCGTCGGTGCACCGCTGATGGATATGCGGCTCGTCGTGTTCGACGAGCAACGGCGTCCGGTGGAGCGGCTGGTGGCCTACTATCGTGCCGATGTCTATCGGCACCACGTGCATCTGACGCGCAAGAGCCGGTAGCTCGCGCGCGGCCGGCTCAGGAGGCGCCGAACGCCTCGTTCCAGGCTGCGATGCCGCCGGTGACGTTGTACAGATCCGTATGCCCGCGCTGACGCAGCGCATCGGCCAGCGCCTGGCTGCGGCCGCCGGCCTGGCAGCAGGAGATAATCTCGACATCCTTCGGCAGCGACTCGACGAAGATTCGCGTCTCGTCGTTCCACGGCCGCGAGCCCGGAATCGATCCGGCGCTGCGTTCTTCATCCGAGCGCACGTCGATCAGGACCACATCGCCGCCGGCATCGAGTCGCGCCTTGAGGTCCTGTACCGTCATTGGTTTGACCGCCGGTGGTGCGTTCGGGTTGTCGAAGATGAAGCGCGTCCCGGTCAGGTCCTCTTCGAGAATCATGTTCAGGCCGTCGGCGCGCGCGGCTGTCCACGGGTCCATGTGGATGTCGATACCGCCGACATGAACGTGAATGTCGCCGTCACGGCTTGCGTCGAGCGAGAGCTGGTGCGTCCAGCTCGCATTGACCTGCAGGTGCAGCACGCCGTCGGGCTGCGAGGCCACGGCATTTTTCAGCGCGGCGATGCCGTCGTCGGAAATCGTGATCGTCGGCTGCGTCGCCGCCGGTTTCTCCACGCCGAGCGCGTCGGCGAGTTCGCCGTTGTTGAGCATGTCCTGGACGATATCGTTGCCGCCGATCAACTCGCCGTTGATGTACAGCTGGGGAATCGTCGGCCAGTTCGAATGCACCTTGATGCCTTCCCGAAGCTGGGGGTGTTCGAGCACATTGACCGAGAAGAAATCGGGAATCAGCATGGTTAGCGCTGCGGTCGTCTTGGCCGAGAACCCGCACTGGGGCTGCTGCGGCGTGCCCTTCATGAACAGCACGACGCGGTTCGAGCTGAGCAGATTGTCGATCATTCCCTGAGTTTCGCTGTCGAGCGGCATGTTCATATCCTTCGCTGTGGGGCCGGGCGCCCGCCGTGAGGTCGCCACGCTATAGCGAGAGCGGAGCGTTGTCAATATAGTTTCGACTCGCTACTATCGCCGTATGGTGACGAATGATCGAGAGGATGCAGCCGGTGCCGCATCTGAGATTGCGGACCTGGTGCTGCAGCTCGGTCGCGCGGCCTATGTTGACTGCGCGTCGACCGGGCTGACACCGGCGCAGTGGATCGCGATCCGGTTCTTCGCGCGGGCAAACCGGTTCTCGCGGACGATCTCCGGTTTTGCCCAATTTCACGCGACGACGCGTGGCACGGCCTCACAAACCGTCAAGAGCCTCGTCGAGAAGGGTTATCTCATACGCACGCCATCCGAGAAGGATGCGCGCAGCGTCCGTTTCGACCTGACGGCCCGCGCGCGGCGGAAACTGCCGGACGACCCGCTCGAAGCAGTGGCGCAGGCCGCCGCCCGGCTCGGCGCCGACGACCGCAGTCAGATGACGACGAATCTGCGCGCGATGCTCGCGGACCTGCGCGACGGCCGGCAGCAGTCGCCTGTCGGCGTCTGCCGGCTGTGCGGATATCGGGATCGCGGCGACCAAAGTCAGGAAGCCTGTTGCCGGCTGTTGCGGGAACCACTCGCGGCTAAGGAGTTTGAGGAACTCTGCGTCCGGTTTCGGCCGCTCAGTTCAGGGCCGGCATGACACGTTCGCCGATCAGGCGAATCGAGTCATCCGGATTGGCATAGATCCGCAGCGCGATGTCGGTCAGCCCGGCCGCCTCGAATTGCCGTATACGATCGATTTCCGTGTCGAGTTCGGCGATCGATGCGGTCGATGAGCACCGGTCGACGAGTCGATCGAGGATGTCGCGCGGTATGCCCTTGATGTCCGGGCTCTTATGGAAGAATGCCTGGTTGATGGCCGGCAGGTTGTCCCAGACGACCTGCATGTCCGTGTCGGGCAGGATGCCGCGGTGATAGTAGACCGGCCACGGCGTCACGCGCACGGCCAGCCACATCCGCGCCTCGGCGCGCGCGTCCTCGCGGCTTTCCTTGACGTGCCAGGCCCAGAAATTCAGCAGCCGGAAGTCGTCGTCTTGGCGGCCGACCTCGGCCTGCGCGCCGCGAATGGTTTCATTGACCGCCGCGACGTGTTCGGGCAGGTGGTCGCCGAGAAAAATGCCCTGTGCGTATTTCGCGCTCGAGGCGAGCATCTGCGGCCCGCCGGCGCAGACATAGACCTTCGGTGCGGGCTGGGTGACCCACGAAGGATGGTAGTACAGCGCCTTGTACATCTGTCCGTCGTAACGGATCGGTTCGCCCGTTGCGGCCGCCTCGATGATCTCGACGCATTCGCGCACGGCGCGCAGGCGGCGTTTGGCCTTGAAGCCCATCGCCATCGCGGTGCCGCCGTCACCGGCGCTGACGCCGATCTGCGCGCGCCCGCCGGCAATCTCGTTGAGCGTGAGCAGCGAGTTGGCCATCTTCAGCGGGTGCAGTTCGTACGGTGAGACGGCGACCGGGCCGAGCCGGATGTGCTCGGTAGTCCGCGCGGCTTCGGTAAACAGAACGAACGGATCGCGGGCATCGTGCATGTTCGACACCCAGATGCCGGACATGCCGTAGCCCTCGGCCAGCCTGGCCAGTTCGGCGACCCGCTCGGGAGAGTTGTTGGCTTCGAGAATGATATGGAATTTCATGGCTGGCCCATTATGTTCAGATAAACCCGTGTGCCATTCTGGTGCAACCGCCGCCGGTTGTCATCGGGTCGCCCCGAGGCGAGCCATGTGGCGGAAACCGACATGTATAATTGCCGGCATGGACAAGGCAGTTTCACAGCCGCGAACCGGGGCCGTCATTCGCAGTCCCAAGGTCGTCGCGCGCCGCAGCCGGATTCGCGACGCGTTGCTGACCGCCGGCGCGCGCCTGTTTGGCGAGCACGGTATCGATGCCGTCAGCGTCGAAGAGTTGATCGCCGAGGTCGGCATCTCGCGGCGTACGTTTTACGGGTTCTTTGCCAACAAATACGAACTGGTGGCCCGCCTGCTGCAGCCGGTGCTCGAATCGGGTGAGCAGGGACTCAAAGCGCTCGGTGCGCGAGATCCGGCGGAAATCGTCCCGGGCATCGCCACCCTGTACCTCGACCTGTGGGCACGGCACCGCGACGCGCTGCAACTGGTTGGTCGGATCGACGTCGAACTGCTGCCGTACATCGAACCGGGCCATACGCGATTTGGTCGGGCGATGCGGGCGCAGCTCCGGCGCGCCGAGGAGGCCGGCTGTTTGCGTAACGACAGCGCGGATGATTCTTTCAAGGTCATCAGTCGCACCGCATTGCCGCTGTTGCGCATCTATGCTGATCGCAGCGATCTGCGTGCCGTGTATAGCGATGCGCTGGTCGCGCTGCTCGGCCGGCCCGACCCGGAATGAACGACACCGGGCGCCCGGAGCCGGGTGACGATGCCGGTGATCAAACAGATGAGCCGGCTGTGCGCGCGCCGCAGTCGATTGTCGAGTCGATCATCGCGCATTGTCGCCCGCAGCCGGCGATTCCCGCGGTGCTCGTGTTCGTGATCAGCATCCTGTTCCCGGTCATGTCCTGGGAACCGAATGCCGTCGCATCGTCGTGGCTGCTGCTGGTCCCCGTCGGCCTTCTGGCCTCGTGCGGGCTGGCGATCGCCGCCGGGTTCTGTTCGCTGTTCCCGCAGCTGGCGTGGATCGCGATGGCGTCGTGGGCGCTGAAGTTTACGCAGGCCGGGCCATTGCCGGCTTACAACCGGTTCGTGCTGCTCGCCGGCATCGCCGCGGCCGCGATCATGGTCGGGGTGCAGGCGTGGCGTGGGTTGACGGGCCGCTTCCAGCCGACGATTCGTGTCGAACGGGACGACCGGGAAGACTAGGCCGCGTTCAGCGGGGATTCGGCTCGGGTTCGAGCCGGCCCCACAGGTCGATCACCGCTTCGGGCACCTGCGCATCCGGGTGGGCCGCGCAATACGTGACGATATGACCGGTCAGGCTGTCGAAGTCCCAGGCCTCGCCCGCGTTGGACGGCAGTGCGAGGACTTCATCGATCGTTTTTCCGGTGCGCGCATAGAAGTAGCCGCCGGCCCAGGTCAGGATCATCTGTTCGAGGCCCGTCGGACCGTTCGGGTGGATCTCGTTAAAGAGTTCACAACTGATCGCGCCGAGGTCGGGCACGCCGGTCATGCCGGGCCGCAGGGTCAGGCGGTCGGCGCACGCCGTGTCAGCGAAGACGACCGTCCAGACCAGCGCCAGCGCCACCGCGCCGCCGACTCGCCGGCCCGTCGCGTTTGCGTTGATTCTGTGCATGGCTAGCGATCCCATCCTTCGATTTCGGAGCGTTTCTTCGGTGCTTTGTAGATCATGACCGTCAGGATCGTAAACGCCGCGAGCAGCACGAGTAGTTCGATCGCGTATTCCTTCGGGTACAGCCAGATCTCGGTCAGCACGCCCCAGCGCGACGAGATCTCGACGCTGATCCACAGGATGTTGGCCGTCGGCAGTCCGTAGCGTACGGCCGTCGACGTGCGGCGATATTTGAGCAGGCGACTAAAGCAGAATCCGCCCCAGGTGATGGAAACGAACACGGTGAGCGCCTCGGCGATGAAGGCCTGATTGCCGGTGCCGGCGAACGCCGGTTCGAACGCCAGCAGGTTCCATGCATAACAGAACCACGTGACGTAAAACGTCTCCATGAACGTGATGATCGCGTAGTTCCGGTCTTTGGCGGTCTTCGTGCTCGGCCCCAGGCCGTCACGCAGTCCCAGCCGATTCTGGATCCAGACGAACATGTTGCAGCGGGTGTCCTTGTCGAACGTATAGAACGCCATCATCGTCAGCAACACGCCGATGGTCGCCGTCATGATCAGGTATTCCGGTTCGGTCGTGACGCCCGTTTCATCGAGGCGCGGCAGCATGCCGAAATTCTTCCGGCCGTAGTACATGTAGAAGAACTCGATCCAGGTCATCCAGATCACGATGCCGGAAAAAAAGCCGACCCAGGTCGCGAAATTTTCGCTTTTCGACTTGATGCCGTACCACAATGCGACGATCGCGGCGAAGCCAAGAAAAATTGAGGCGATGTAGGTGTTGTCCCTGCCGAGGGACTCTTCGATGATGGTCATCAGCGCGTGCGCGAGCCCGATCGCAAACAGCATGATGAGCGTCACGATGATGCCGACAAACGGGGCGCGCCAGAGTTTCGACTCGCCGGGTCGGGCGTCTTTTGCTTGATCGAGCACGGGCGAGGTCATGGCGCAACTCCGGGGTCATCGGTCACGGGGAGACGGATTACAAAAAATATACATATATGTATTATTTTATGCAATCCGTGTTGCTCACGAGGGCGGCCGGTCTCGGGCGCTGCGCAGGGCCGTTGCGACGGGTGCGTCACGGCCATACAGGTCGCGTCGGAAATGCACCTGCCCGTCCGCCGTGACCCAACTGGTGATGTAGACGATATAGATCGGCACCGGGCGTGCGAGGGTGATGCCGCGCGTGTCGGGCTGGTCGAGATTGCGTTGCATGTTCAGGCCGGCACCGTTCGGGTCTTGCGCCAAAAGCTGCGCGGCAAACTCGGCGGCCTGTTCGAGACGCACACATCCGGAACTGAACGTGCGGGTCCGCAGACCGAACAGGCGCTTGGACGGCGTGTCGTGAATATAGATGTCATACGGATTGTCGAAGGCGATCTTGATGCGCCCGAGGCTGTTGGTCGGTCCGGGTTGCTGGACGAACCGGTACGGCAGCCGATCCGGGTCGACGGCCGCCCAGTCAACATCGGCGGCCGTGATTTCACGTGCGGTTTCACCCCAGCCCGAGAAAAGTCGGAAATTATTTCGCGCCAGAAAGTCGGGATCGCGCCGCAATTTCGGCAGCAGGTCCTCGGTGGCAATGGTCATGGGCACCGACCAGGTCGGGTTGAAGACGATATGCCGGATTTCGCCCTGCAGGCTCGGCGTCGGTCGTGTCGAATGTCCGACGATCGCGCGCATGGACAGCACGGTCTGGCCGGCATCGATGACCCGGAGCGTCGCCTCGGCGGCATTGACCCAGACGAATCGGGCGCCGAGCTCGCGCGGCAGCCAGCGCCAGCGTTCCATCGCGATCGCCAGCTGTTCGATGCGCGCCTCGACCGGAACGTTCAGCGCGGCGCGAGTGGCGTCGTCGATGCGCCCGCTGACGCGCAGCGCGTGGCGCGCCTGAAACGCGCGCACGGCTGCGTCGAGGCCGGCATCGAACATGTGTGAATCGGCCTGCAGCAGCGTTGCATCGTAATCGTCGGTCAACCGCAGGCGGTTGCGGGCGATGGCGACGTCCGGAACACGCATGCCGACGGTCAGTGTCGGTCCGGGCGGCAGCGTCGTCCAGCCGCCCTGCGCCCGGATGGCCTCGTAGCGGCGCAGCGCATCGTGCAGGCGCCGGTAGTCGGCATGAGGCGGCGGCAGGTGAGCAATATCGTCTATTGCCGGAATGTCATCGGCCGGTGGCGGCCGGATGTGCCAGTCAGGGTCGATGCCGGGTGACAGTCGCCCGCGGGCAACATCGGCGGCATAGCGCAGGAATGCATCGTGCAGTCGGTCGGTGAACCGTCCGGTGGTCGCGGGATTCGCCGCCAGTTCGGCCAGCGCGGCGACGTCGTAGTCGGCCGGTGTCAGGCCGTGTTCGTGTGCGGCGATCAGCGCCTCGAACTGCGCCCGGCCCTGTGCGCCGGCGGCCGTGGCCGCCAGCGTCATGAGGACAAAGAGAATGAAGCGGCCGGCGCGAGCGGGCGGCATCCTCATGCATCGCCCGCTGCGCTCGCGGCACATGCCAGGCTTAGCGTCGTCGGGCCCGGAAACCCCGGAGACCACCAATAGCACCGAGGCCGGACAGCAGCAGCCAGGCGGCGGCCGGCACCGGTATGGCGGTGATGGCGACGCTGGTGCCGGTGAACGTCGGCGTGAACGGCTGGTTGGTCGGTATATGGTTGGCAAACGTGCCGAAGAAGTCATCCTGATCGGCGATGCCGAAGCTGATGATACTGCCGGCAGTGCCGGCTGCCGTGAAGCTGAACGTGCCGATGGCGCCGACGTCGAGCGCCGTGTCGAATTCGATCGTGACGGTCTGCAGCCCGGCGTTCGAACCTGTTGTCGGCCCGCCGACCAGCGTTGCCGGCAACTGGGCGCTGAAGCCCGTGTAGACGGCGAGGGCGGGATCGAAGTCGATGACGACGCCGCCGCCAAACGATCCGGGATGGCTGCCGAGCGTATCAGCGGCATTCATCATCAGGTCGATCGTAAAGTCACCGTTTTCGGCGACCGCGACGGACGACGGATCTAAATAAACGGAAGCTGCAAATGCAGTCGTTGATGGAATCCCGGCCAGACTCAGCGCAATGAGAATTGCGACAGTTCGCAGGATTTTTAACATTTTTTGTCCCCTTAACAAGTACCGATTTTTGCGTCATCGGGTACCGCAGGGGCGGCTTTCAACAATGTACTACAGCGTAGTCAGACTCTCAATTCCTTGTATACATAAGTCACTGATTAATTTCTTTGCAACAGTCCTCTATTCGCGCAACAGCCCGACGTCACGGATGCGGCCGATGCCGTCGATTTCCACGTCGATGACATGGGCGATCGACTTGGTATCGTTCGGGCCAAGCAGCGCGCCCTGGACGAAGTTGTCGCTGCCGACGACGTTGCCGGAAAACTGTCCGGGGTCCGACACGAGGTCGACGCCGATCAGTGAGCCGCCCGCGTTGAAGGCATAACCCGGATTTGTCCAGCCGCCGGACCATGTCGGGTCCGAGCCGAAGTTCACGGTAATCGTCGCAGCCGTGTTGTTATCGACCGACATCGGCCCATTGAACACGGCCGACACCGCAGAAGTATTCAGGGCATTGACTTCGTTCTGCGCCAGTGAGACGCCCGTGGCGAAAAACCCGGAATTGGATGTGCCGGCGGCCGCATCGCCGTGCGCCCAGGCATCGGCGGCAGTCACGATGTCACCGTTGCCGTTGCGACTCACGCGCGCGATCAGGCGTGAGCGCAGCGCACCGTTCGCGCCGCCCGAGCGCATGTTCTCGTAGCCGTCGGGCCGGTTTGTATAGGCCGGGGTCATGCCGCCGACCGAGGCGATCTCGCCGGCTTGACCGGCAGCGACCGTAAACTGTGAACCGTCACCGGCCAGATCGAACGATGCGATCGCGGTATCGTCGGCCGGACCCTGACCGCTGATGCCGTCGACGATGGTGGCGAAACCGCACGGCGTGCCCGGCGCGCAGGATCCGACGACGGGATCGTAGCGGTTGGCCAGTTCGGGCCGCAGGTCGTATTCGTCGACCGGCAGCAGGTCGGGCGGCGGCGCCTCGCCGGAAGCGGCCGGGGCGAGACTGCTCCACGGTCCCCAGCAGTGCGCCGAGCCGGAAGCGCCGGGTCCCGCGCAGGGATCGGCCGCCGGGCCGCCCGCAAACGGCATGATATCGGGCGCCGTCTCAGCGGCCATGCTCTCCTTGCACTCGTCGACGAGATGCCGGGGCACTGAGTCGGGATCATTGGCCCACTGCTCGAGGATTTCGGCGCAGTCGCGTTCTGATTGAACGATATCGGCGGCATACGCGCCGCCGGCTGCGAAACCGACGATGACAAGCATCAGGAGCAGTAGGTTTTTCATGGTTCTGATCATTTTTTTGAGGCTCCGTGTCGGGCCATTCTTATACCTGTACTTCTACAAGAATCCGTTGAAAATTGCACTCGGTCATCGCCACCACTCGTGTCTGTGCGGGCATCCGAACATTATGTAGGGTTTTGCCGCGCCTGGCGCGCACTGTTTTAGAAGTAGCGCGACAGGCCCAGATTCACCTCATGGCGATCATAGTCATATATCGGCACATCGTCCGACTGGTTGTCCGTGTAGGTCCAGTTACCCAGGACTGCCCAGTCACGCATCACGCCGGAGCGGAAATCGTGCTGGAAGCCGACGGTATAACGGAACTCGTCATCGTCGCGTGACCGGTTGAAGCCGGGCTCGATGCCTCGGAAGTCGAGTTTCTTGTAGCGGGCGCGGGCATAGATCTGTCCGTCCTGCCAGGCGTTGACGGCAACACCGACAAAGACGTCCGGACCCTTGTAGCCGTATTGATTGTCGTCGGCATTGAAATCGGAGTAGCCAAGGCCTCCGCTCAGCGTCACTTTGTCGTCGGCCAGCAGGTGTTCCGCGGAGATACCGGCGCGCTTGTACCAGCCGTCACGGCCGTCATCACGGCTACGCCAGTAATGTCGCTGCGTGACGAATGCGTCGAGCGTCAATTCGGTGTCGGCGCCCAGTTCCCAGGTGACGTTCGGGTTCAGGGACGTGAACCAGGCGAGGCTGTTGTCGCCGAGCCAGAGCTGGTCGCCCTGCAACCCGATGCCGGCGCGCCAGTGCCCCGGCACGACCCAGGCCGGGCCTGTACGCAGTGTCAGCACGCCGAAATTGAAATCGTCTTCGGAGAAATATCGGCGGTAGTACAGGTTGGCCTGACTCTGCCAGACAAAAAAGCCGTTGTGCTCGCCGGCGGTGAAGGGCTTGCCGGGGTAATACGTGTGTGCGATCGCCGGATTGACGACCAATGCCCAGTCGTCGATCTCCTGGGAACTCGGCACCACCGTGAACGGGATGCCGCCGATTTCAATGATGTCCCGGCTCGGCCCGAAATTGACGTTCGTATCGAACATCAGCCCCGCATAGATCGATGGCGTCACCGAATGGCGCTTGGCCAGGCGCTGCCGGTCGTCGCGGATCTGGGCGAGGAACGCCAGCACCGTCGTCTGCACGGTCGGCGGCGTGTTCGGATCATTCAGTACCTGCTGCGCGAGCCCCTCGGCCGCGTCGTAGTCGTAGCTCAGGTAATGGACGCGCGCCAGTTCCAGGCGCGCCCGCTGCAGGTTCGGATGCTCGGCCAGCAGGTTCTGCAGGGTCCGGCGGGCGGTGCGCAGGCGATCCTGATCGATGGCCTCGATGGCATCATCGAATTTACGCTGAATCTCGTCCGAATCAGTCTGGGCCATTGCCGGGCCGGAAAGCGCCACGGCCAGCCAGAGGAACGACAAACACCCGGCAACGATATTTTTCTTGATTTTCATTATGTAAACGTTCACGTTTCGAATTATTATGAGTACATATATAGAGATTCTAACGCCGATTGCAACCTGTCGCCCTCGATTTTTTTAGTGCGGAACCGAAAGAAATTTGTCGCCACGCTGATTCTGTTCGGTCTGCTCGGGGCGGTTCCGGCGGCTGCGGGTGGATTCCCGGCTGACCTGTTCGGCTACCGCCAGAAACCGCGGACGGATATCGGCGTATTCCCGCAGTGGGTTCGGGCGCTGGAGCGGCATCTGGCCGACGACCTGCGCGACGGTGACTGTCGCGGCGGCCGGCTCAACACCTGTTATATGCGGGACTGGCAGTCATTTCTGAACGACATCCGGGGGTTGCCGCCAATGGAGCAGGTCCGGCGGATCAACGGGTACGCGAATAACAAGGACTACGTGCTCGACCTGGACAACTACGGTCTGGAGGACTACTGGGCGATTCCGCGGGAATTCCTTTTTAACGGCGGCGACTGTGAGGATTACGCGATCACCAAAATGCTGTCGCTACGCTGGCTCGGTTATTCCGCCGATGCGCTGCGCATCGTGGTCCTGCAGGATACGAATCTGCGGATTGCGCACGCGGTGCTCGCGCTCGGGATGCCCGACGATATTTTGATCCTGGACAATCAGGTCGACGAGGTTCGTTCGCATACGACCATCGTGCATTACGCCCCGGTCTATTCGGTCAGTGATACGCAATGGTGGTTGCACGTGCCGCAATGATGTCACCGACCGACACACAAGCCCCGTCACGACTGTCCATCGTTATTCCCGTCGTGGCCCTGGTGTTGCTGGTGCTGGTCGGTGCCTTCTTTATCAATGCGTACATAGAGAGCGAGCGTGCGCGCGACCTGCAGCAATGGGAAGCGCGGCTCGGGCTGGTTGCCGATGCCAAGGTCGAGTCGATTCAGGCCTTCCTGACGCGGACGTTCGACGACCTTCAGGAAATGGCGGACAACGCTTCGCTGCAACTCTACCTCGGGGAACTGCTGCAGGCGAGGGCGACCGGTGAGGGTGCAGCGACACAATCGGCCGAATTCAATTATTTGCGCAACCTGTTGCTGGTCTCCGCCGACCGCTACGGATACTGGTCCGGCGATACGCCGCGTGTCGCCGCAAATGTCGCAACGACCAGCGTCTCCGGTCTGGCCTTGCTCGATCCGGATCTGAATCCGGTCGTTGCGACACCTGGCATGCCGGCGATCGGTGCGACCATGCGTGAGCCCCTGCAGCGCGCACTCGGCGGTATCGAACGTCAGGCGAGCGGCCTCGTGCCGGAGGGCCAGGATCAGGCCGTGATTGTTTTTGCCGTGACGGTCAGGCCCGTCATGGGCAGTCATGCCGACGGCGGTGATGCACCGATCGGGCTGCTCGTCGGCGTGCGCGCCGCCGCGCCGGAGTTGTTTCCGCTGGTCAACAGCGGGGCCGGGTTCGCCGAGGAAAATGAGGCGCTGCTGCTGGAGATGCGCGGCGATCGGGTGGTGTATTTGTCGTCGACCCGCGACGGTGCGCGGCCGATGCGCCGGAGCATGCCGCTGAACCGTGCACAGCTCGCGGCGGCGCAGGCGGTCACGACGCTGGACGGTTTCGCGCTGCTCGATAACTATGTCGGGCAACCGGTTTTGCAGGTCAGCCGGCGCGTCGATCGACAGACCTGGGTGCTGGCGCAGCAGGTCGATGCAATCCAGGCGTTGCGTGAGTCTAACGAACGGCGTCGCTTTCTGTTGATTTCGATGTCGTTGTTGTTGCTTTCGATCGTCGCCATCGCCATTGCCGCCTGGCGCCACGGCAGCGGTGTTCGTGCCCAGCATCAGGCGGCCGAACTGTCGGACAAGGCGACGCGCCTGCAGCGCCAGACGGAATTGCTGCATGCAATTACCGACAACGTCGATGTGATGACGCTGCTGATCAGTGACGCGCATGAGGTCGTGTTTACGAACCAGGCAACCGCCGATGCGGTCGATTCGAGGATTGTCGACATTGTCGACAATGAGTTGACGGCGGTCCTGGGGCCGGCGACCGCAGCCGAACTGCAGGCCGGCATTGCGCAGGCGCAACAGACCGGCCGGCGCAGCCATCGCATCATGCCGCTGCGACTCGGTGTCCATGACCGCATTTACCAGGTTGGTTTTATACCGGTGCCGCGTATCGGCCACTACCGTGACCTGGTGCTGCTCGTTTTCAGCGATATCACCGAGTTGCAGCGAGCCCGCAAGCGAGATGAGGCGCAGCTGCGCACGCTGATATCGACACTGGTGCACGTCGTCGACCTGCACGATCCGTATTCGGCGTTCCATTCCGAGCGTCTCGCCGAGGTCTGCGGCGCCATCGGCCGCGAGCTGGGTATGCAGCGCGATGAACTCGAAGCGCTGGATATGGCCGCGACGCTGGCGAACGTGGGCAAGATCGCCCTGCCGCGCGAATTGCTGCTGAAGACGGGCGACCTGACGGAGGCCGAGGCGGCCTCGCTGCAGATGCACGTCGGGGCAACGCTGCAACTGCTCGAGAAACTGAATTTCTCAGGGCCGGTCATTGAGACGATCGCGCAAAAACAAGAATGCCTGGACGGCAGCGGCTATCCGGGGGGGCTGACGGCGGAGCAAATGACGATGCCGGGCCGAATTCTGTCGGTCGCGAACGCCTTCGTCGCACTCGTCAGTCCGCGGGCCTTCCGTGACGCGATGCCGGTCGGGGCCGCGATCGACCGGCTGATGCAGGATGCGGACACCCGGTACGATCGCCATGTGCTCGCGGCGCTGTTTCATATCGCCGAAAATCTCCAGCATTCATGGTCGAAATGGAGCGATATGCCGCCGGAGTCGTCGGGCTGATCGCACCATGATCGCGTGCCGGACACGCGATCGCTGCGGATACCACTACAATATGCCGTTATCCCGGCGGGACTCGAGATCGAGTCACGCCGACGCCACGATCAGGGAGATGCCAAGATGCAGGCGAGTAAAGACCGGATTTTGACCACGCACGTCGGCAGCCTGCCGCGCAGCCAGGCCGTCGTCGACGTCGTGTTTGGCCGGGAGCAGGGGGCGGAGACGGATTCGGCCGCCGGGGATGCGATTATTGCCGATGCCGTCGGCGAGATCGTGCGTCGCCAGTGCGAGATCGGCGTCGACGTCGTTAGCGACGGTGAATTGAGCAAGATCAGTTACGCCACCTATATCAAGGATCGCCTGACCGGCTTCGGCGGCGAGTCGAACCGTGAGCCGGCCCAGGATCTGCTCGATTTTCCGGGCGTTCTGCGTCGCCGGCATGAGTCCGGCACCCGATCCGAGGCGAAGCCCCCGCGGTGTATCGGCGCAGTCGGCGTCAAAGATATGGAGCCGCTGGAAACCGATGTCGCGAATCTGCGTGCGGCCGTCGAAGCGCATCGACCCGTCGAGGCATTCATGAACGCGGCCGCGCCGGGCGTCATCGCATTGTTTCAGCCGAATGATTATTACCCGGGCCACGAGGAATATCTCGCGGCGCTCGGCGAGGCCATGCGCGCCGAGTACGAGGGGATCGTCGCGGCCGGCTTCCTGTTGCAGATCGATGCGCCGGATATCGGCATGGGTCGGCACACGATTTTTCGTGACAAGAGCGATGCGGAGTACCAGCAGTTGGCGAATCTGCACATCGAGGTGCTGAATCACGCATTGCGCAATATCGATGCCGAGCGCGTGCGCCTGCACGTTTGCTGGGGCAATTACGAGGGGCCGCATAATCACGACGCGCCGATGGAACTCGTGCTGCCGATCGCGCTGCGGGCCAATGCCCAGGCGCTGTTGTTCGAGTCGGCCAATCCGCGGCATGCCCACGAGTGGACGGTGTTTCGCGACCTGCAGATTCCCGACGACAAGATCCTGGTGCCCGGAGTCATCGACTCGACAACGAACTTTATCGAGCATCCGAAGCTCGTCGCTGAACGGATCAGCCGGTTCGCCGATATCGTCGGCCGCGAGCGCGTGATCGCCGGCACCGACTGCGGCTTCGGTACGTTTGCCGATCACGGCGCGGTGGACGCCGATGTCGTATTCGCGAAGCTTGGCGCACTGGCCGAAGGTGCCCGGATGGCCTCGGCGCGACTGTGGTCTAAACGATAGCGCTCATCATCTGGGTCGTGAAATCCAGATGCAGCCCGTCCTCGCGACCGTCGAAATATCGTTGTGTCGCCAATGCGTGGCTGAAATAAAACGTCTTGCTGAATCCGACATCGAGCAGCATCTGCTGCAGTTCGGTCGGGCCGAACCTGCATAACCACGGTTCGCCGTATCGTTCGACAAATTCCGTGATGGTCTTCATGGCCTTGCGCTCGGTGTCGTTGAGCTCCGCGTCGCCCATGACGAAATCGAAGACGATTTGGCTGGGCGCCGGCAGGCCGGCGACAAATTTGAAAACGTCGAGTACCGAGTCGCGGTTCAGGTAGTACGACACCCCGAGCCACGAGAAGAACGCCGGCGCATTGTGATCGAAACCGCTCGCCGCCAGTTGTTCGGCGAGGGAGTCCGTTTCAAAGTCCACGGGAACATGGTGCAGGTTGTCGCGAAGCCGGACGCCCGCAGCTTCGAGTCGTTCGAGTTTCCAGCGCTGCGTGTCCGGATGGTCGACCTCGAAGGTTTGCACTTGCCGGGCCGGGTGGTTGCTGCGATAAGGCGATGTGTCGAGTCCGGCGCCGAGGACCACATACTGGGTAACGCCGCGTTCGATGGCCGCGGCGAGTTCTTCTTCTGCAAACCGGCTGCGCATGACGATCAGCGAGCGGGCCTTGACCAGCGGCGCGCTGGCGAGCCGTTCACCGTCATCGTCGATCTTTTTATCGAGTCCTGGTCCCAGCAGCGTTGCGGCAAGCGGGTCATCGAGAATTTTCGGCTGGCCGTCGAGTGACATGTGCACCGCCCTGAGGTAGGCGGAGGCCTCGGCCATGTAACTGTGCTTGCCTGTTTCCAATCGACTAATCCTTCTGGTTGCTGTTGCTCAGGTCAGGTCGGCAGCCGGCAATTTCAGCGTAAACGTCAGACCACCCCCCGCACGATGCGACGCGACGATAGAGCCGCCATGCGCCTTGAATGCTCTCTGGGCGATGGCCAGTCCCAGACCGCTGCCGCCAACGTCGGCGACGCCGCTCTTGACGCGGAAGAAGGGTTCAAATATCCGCTCCAGATACTGGCTGGGCACACCGGGCCCACGGTCACTGATTTGCACGACGATTGTTGACTGTTCTCTGGTCGACTTTTCCCTGTGCGACGTCAGTTCCACGCAACTATCGGCAGGTGCATAGCGAATCGCATTGCGTAGTATGTTCTCGAATCCGCTACGCAGCAAATCGGGATCGCCGATTACCGGCAGATCACGGTCGATGTGGGATTCGAGCCGGCACCCGCGGGCCGTCGCCTCGACCTCTTCCACGCGGATCAGGTCGTGCAGCAGCCGATCGATCCGGATCAGCTTGCGTGCGACGGAAGCCGGTGTGTCCAGTCGCGAAAAGCGTAGCATCTCGCCAATGGTCTGGTCGATCCGGCGCACTTCCTCGTCGATCTGCTCGCGTTCTGTTTCGCCGAGCCGCTCATGATGTTCCGCCAGGGCAAGTGACGCCTGCAGCCGCGCCAGCGGCGATCGGAGTTCGTGCGACATCTCCTGCATCAGCTGTTCGCGACTGGCCATCAGGCTCTGCAATTGATCGGCCATCGAATTGAAATCGGCGGCCAGCGCGCCGAGCTCGTCGCGCCGTGCCGATATTGCCGACGGCACACGCGCGTCGATGTGGCCGGAGGCGAGTTCACGCACGGCGGCCTGCAGTTCGCCGATCGGCCGGCCGAAGCGGCTGGCGATCAGCCAGGCGACGGAACCGACGACGAACAGGCCGGCCGCGAGCAGGCCGAACAGGGTGGCGGGACTGCCCCATGGTCCGATGCTCTTGGGCAGGACGAGAAAGGCATAGACACTGCCGTCGGCGCCGATCAGTTGCGGCGCCAGGCGCAGCGGTCGGTAGTTTGCATCCGCCCGGTCTGCCGGCGCGACGACCGAATTGCGCACGAAGTTGGCGAACTCCGCCGGTAGCGGGCGGCCGAGAATGTCACGACTGTCCTGATCGAGAATAAATATCGAGACGTCGGCCGGCACCTCGGCCTCGTTCCTGAGCCAGTTCTCGAGCGCCGGCTGACCACCCGCAGCCAGCACGTCGGCGGCATCGTGACCGAGTGCGCTGTGGCGTGTGGCGACATAGCCGGCCAGTTCGGCCGAGGCGATCAGCACCAGCGTACCGGCGCCGACGAGAATAAAGGCGGCCAGCGCCGCGCCGATATAGACGGCCATGCGGAAATACAGGCGAGGATAGGGTAGATCCATGCTCAGTCCTGGCCCGAAAAATCATCGTCGAGCACGTAGCCGTGGCCGCGCAGTCCGCGGATGCACTGATTCGCGAATCCGGCGGCCGCGAGCTTGCCGCGGATCTTGCTGACGAGGGTGTCGATACTCCGGTCATAGGCCTCGATCGGTCGGTCGAGAGCGAGTTTCGTCAGGCGCGCCCGGGACAGCACTTCGCCCGGATGGCGCATCAGGTGTTCGAGGACGCGCATCTCGGCCGCCGTCAGTTGCACCGGCGTGTCGGCGACGCTCATCGTGCGGCGCTTCAGGTCCAGCGTTAACGGCCCGACGACCAGCCTGTCGCGCTCGGTTCTGCCGTGCGGCTCGCCCGCCGATCGCTTGAGTACCGCCTGGATACGCACGGTCAGTTCGAGTGGGCTGAACGGTTTGGGCAGGTAGTCGTCGGCGCCGCCCATCAGGCCGTAGATCCGGTCGGATTCTTCGCCGCGCGCCGTCAGCATGACGACCGGGATATCGCGATCTGCGCGCAGGCGCTTGAGCACATCGAAGCCGCTGATATCCGGGAGCATGACGTCAAGAATGACCAGGTCAGGGGTGTGCTCGTCGATCCGTTGCAGGCCTGCCTCGCCTTCGTGCGCGACATCGACCTGGAAGCCGTGGATCTCCAGGAATTCATGCAGCATCTTGGCGAGGCCGACGTCGTCGTCGATCAGCAACAGCCGGGGGGGCGCCTGACTCATTTTTTGCATCTTAGCGACGATTACCGTCCGTTATCGACCGTTAACATTCTGTTGACGTTCAGACGGGGTCCGCAGATCTAGTATAGGGACAGGAATTGTACCAAACGTCGAATCGCCCGGGATCGCGGTCGAGGCCTCGCGTCCCGCGGAATCCTGCTCATTGGCAGCGATGTGCAACGGAGATGAAAAAATGAGTACCCAGAGTAGTACCAACGACAGCCCAGCCGCGGACAAGAAACCGGCCGGCAAGAATGCACTGGTGAGTCTGTTTTACCGGCCGCCCTTCGTGGGGCTCGTGGCCTTCTTTGTCGTGCTCGTCGTCCAGGCGCTCGGCCATACGGTAATGATCGTCATGGAAGAAGTCTGGCCTGGACAGGACTATGTCTATGAGTCGGCGTTTGCGATGGGACTGCTCGGTGCGGCGCTATTGTTCATTGGCATGAAGAGCACGAGAGAAGTGGCCGCGACATGGTATGGATTCTGGGCCGGCACCTTCCTGTGGACGGGTTGGGTCGAGTTCGCCTTTGTCTGGTCGGGCAATTACCTGAATGTGCCGGACTTGATGGATCCGATCCTGGTTAATGAGATCGCGACCAAGGCGGAGTACCTGGTCATGATGTCGTCGGTCGGCGTGCTCGGCGCGACGCTCGTGTACTTTCTGCTCAACAGGGAGACGAAGTGCAACTTCTTCATTTTCTTCCAGCGCCATCTGAATTTGCGGACCGGTAAGCCGACGCGCGGGTACAAGCGCAATTTTGCGGCGATCACGGCGCTCGAAACGATCTACGTGATCTGGTTCTGTTACCTGTTGCTGCTGTTTATCTATGACGAAAATATTCTCGGCGACCGGCATCCGGTTACCTACGGCATCTTTTTCATCATGGTGATCTGGTCCGTTTACCTGATCCAGCGCCTCATGAAGTTCTGGAAGGTCACGACAGCGATTCGCTACGGGATACCGACGGCGATCATTACCTGGAATTGCATCGAGATAGCGGGGCGCTGGCACCTGTATACGGAATTCTGGGAACGGCCGCAGGAGTTCGCGCTGGAAATGGGGCTGATCACGGTTGGCGTCATCATTGCCGCGATACTGGTCGTCAAGACGCCGTCGCACAAAAAGGCGGAGCTGTCGCGTGAGGAACTCGGGGTCATGCCCGACGACGGTTGACGCCGGTATATCCGGACAGGTCGAAAAATCCCGCTGCAGCGGGATTTTTCTTGTTCAGAATCAGGTTGAGAACGATGAGCCGCAGCCGCAGGTCGTCGCTGCGTTTGGATTGCGGATGACGAATCGCGAACCTTCGAGATCTTCCTTGTAGTCGATCTCGGCATCGATCAGATACTGGATGCTCATCGGGTCGACGAGCAGTTTCACACCGTGTTTTTCAATCTCGACATCGCCGTCCTGGATTTCTTCATCGAACGTGAAGCCGTACTGAAAGCCCGAGCAACCGCCGCCGCTGATGAAGACGCGCAGCTTGAGTTCGCCATTGTCTTCCTGCGCGAT
This sequence comes from Gammaproteobacteria bacterium, assembly GCA_021773815.1. GTDB lineage: Bacteria > Pseudomonadota > Gammaproteobacteria > Steroidobacterales > SMWD01. Next base: position 96,770 of record JAJFJS010000035.1, on the reverse strand, counting down.
CAGGTCGCTGACCTTCAGGGCAGCGGCGTCGGTGAAGACCAGCGAGGGTCCGGTGGGTTGTGCTATTGCTTGTGTCATGGCGGTTAAGCTAAGAGTTTGACCCCTTGGTGTCAATATAGTTCGGTATCGCTACTAAATGGGTGACCCAGTTCGCGAATATGCCCGCCGCGCGTTGACGGCGCGTGGGCCAGCCGATGAAATGCCAACCGATGATACGTAATACGACCATACCCGACGCCGTGCGGGCCGAGTACGGCTTGACTGCAGCGCAGCTAACACCGCTCGGCAAGGGCCTGATCAACGGCACCTGGCTGGCGCAGAGCGGTGCGACCCGCCGGGTGCTGCAATGCCTGAACCCGATATTCCCGGCCGAGGTCAATATCGACATCGATGTTGTCACGCGGCATTTGGCCGCGCACGGTTTCGATACCTGCCGGCTCATACCGAATGCGGCCGGCCGGCTATGGACCGAATCTGGCGGTCGGGCCTGGCGCCTGCTGACGTTCGTCGACGGCGTGAGTCATGACCGCCTGTCTTCTCCGCACCAGGCCGAGTCGGCCGGCGCCCTGCTGGTGCGTTTTCACCGGGCCATGGACGGCCTCGAGCACACGTTCACGAATCCGCGCCTGGGTATTCACGATACGGTGCGCCACCTGGCGTTCCTGCGCGACACGCTGCGGGAGAAGGCCGACCATCCCCAGCATGCCGATATTGCGCGCCTCGGCCGGCGGATTCTCGCCGCGGCCGAGGCGCTGCCCGCCTATCCGCAGACGCCGGACCGTATCGTCCATGGCGATCCGAAGATCAATAACCTGATGTTTTCGCATGCTACCGATCGTGCCTTCAGCCTCGTCGACCTCGATACGCTGGCCTGGATGCCGCTGCCGCTCGAACTCGGCGATGCCTTTCGTTCGTGGTGTAATCCGGCCGGCGAAGATGATCGTATCAGTGAGTTTTCGGCAGCGTTGTTTGCCGATTCAGTGCGCGGCTATGCCGAGGGCGCGCGCGGCTGGATGACGGACGATGAGGCATCGTCGCTGGTCGCGGCGACCGAGCGGATCCTCGTCGAACTGGCTGCCCGGTTTTGTGCCGATGCGTTGAATGAATGTTATTTCGGCTGGAATCCTGACCGGTTTGCGACCCGCAGCGAACACAATCAGGCGCGTGCGGCCAGCCAGTTACACGTGGCCGAGTCGCTGGCGCAGCAGCGCGATGCGCTCGATGCCATCGTGCGCGCCGCGTTTCCGGGCACCTGAACGTCCCGATCCGCGATGATCTGCCCGCTTCAGTGGCAGCGTGAACAGGTCGCGAGCCGGAGCAATTCCTGCGCGCGCGTCGTGGCCGGTGTCGTCGGCCACGTGGTCGAGTGGCAATCGGTACAGGCCAGTGCGCGTTCGAGCACGATCGCGTGCGAACGTTGCCAGTGCCAGTAACCGGGACGCTCGATGGCAAGTTGGCGACGCAGTTCATCGGCGTGTGTTGCGATCGGTCCGCCGGCGGTCGCTGCCGGTTTTGACTCGGGTTCTGGTTCGGCAGCCATGGCGGACGCCGACTGGGCATGCGCGGCCGCACTCCGGCCCGCGACGCGGCCGGTCAGCACCGCCGGTGCGAGAAAGGTGCCGGACCCGCCATGTCGGCCGTTGATGCCCGCGACCCCGGTGGCTTCGCCGGCGGCGAACAGTCCCTCGATCGGCGCCGCGTCGGGCCCGATCACCTGTGCGTCCGTGTCGATCTGCAGCCCGCCCATACTCTTGCGGGTCATTGGCCACAACGGCATCGCATAAAACGGCGCCTCGGTTAGCGCGGCCGGGTGGGTTTCGCCCGTCGCCTGCGCGTTGTGGCGGTCGACGGTGGCCTGCAGCGCGTCGGCCGGCAGTCCGGCGGCTGCCGCCAGTGCGCGGATTGAATCGCCGCGCGGCACGACGGTCGGCTCATCGAGAATCTCGGTCGTCATCGTGTTGCGGTCCAGCCAGACGGCGCCGCGGATGCGCAGCTGCTTCTTGCCGCGGGCATCGTAGACGAGCCAGTGCCGGGGTTCGGGAAGGGCCAGCACCGCGGCTTCGATGTTGCGTGACGGCGCCGTTTCGTCGACGAAGCGCCGGCCCTGTGAATCGACGCGGATCGCCGCCGGGTTATCGACCTTGAGCCCGCGTTGCGGTTCGCGCGGGTCGGCCAGGCCGTCGACGAAGATGACCTGGCGGTCCAGCCGGGTGAGCCGGGCGCCGACGGCGGCGCCGAGACGCAGACCGTCCCCGGTGGCGCGTCGGCCCGAGCCGATCAGTAAATGCGCCGGTGCGGCGACGTCGCCGGCCCGAAAATGCGTGCGGACAAGGTCGAGATTGCTCTGGAAGCCGCCGGTCGCGATGATGACGGCAGCGGCGTTGACGGCATGTTGCCGGCCGTCACGCAGGTTGCGGACGGTCACGGTGAAACCGCCGGTCGCGTCGGCGGCAAGACCGACGGCTTCGGTGTGGTAAAGAATCCGCAGGTTCGCGCGAGCGACGGCGGCACGCGTCATCGGCACGACGACGTTGACGGCCGTGCCGCCGGCGAAATGAAAACGCGGTACCGAGTCCTCGGGCGTGTCGAGCAGGATCGTGAACCGGACGCCGAACCCGGTGAGCCAGTCATGAATGTCGGTGCGTGAGTGATCGACGAAGATACGCACCCACGCAGGATCCGCATCTTCTCCCCAGGCCATCAGGTCGCTGAATGCCGTATCCGGCGTGTCGACGAACCCCTTGCGAATCTGCAACGGCGTGCCGACGAGCGCAAACCCGCCGGCTTTTACGGCGTGGCCGCCGGCTACCGATGATGCCTCGATGACCAGTACGCGTGCGCCGAGCGCGCTGGCTTCGAGCGCCGCGGACAGGCCGGCGATACCGCCGCCGATGACGATGACATCGGCATCGGCCTGCGGTGGGTTGTCGGCGTGTGCGCCGAGGCAAAAGGCGAGGGCGCTAGCCAGTACCCGGCTGCAGCCGCGGCGTCGCCGATGGTTCATTGCATGCCGCTGATCACGCTGTTGACCAGGAACGCATTATCCCAGCCGGGTTTCAACGGCGCGCGGCCGAGGGCCGGGCCGAGACGCACGATGACCAGTTCGCGGGACGGCACAATGTAGACTCGCTGCGCGCCGCGCCCCGAGAAATAATAGACGTCGCGCGCGAGGAACGGCTCCCGGCGATCATAGGCGCCCATCGCTGATGGTATCTGGCTGCGCGGATTCACCGCTTCTTCGTAGGCGAGCCAGGTCTGCAGTCCGTACCATTTGGATACCGGCGAACGCCGCGTCATCTCGTCGATCCATACCCCCGACACGATCCGGTTGCCGTTGATCCGGCCGCGGTTCAGCATCAACTGGCCGATGCGCGCCCAGTCCATCGCCGTTGCCATCAGACAGCAGGACGTGAACGCATCGCCGAACTCGCTGTCGAGCCACACGAGGGCGTCCTGGCCGCCCATCGGCTTCCAGAGCCTGGCTTCCAGGTATTCGGCATAGCGCCGGCCGGTAGCCGCTTCCAGTACCGTGCCGAGCAGTTCGGCATTGATGTTGTTGTAGTCGAAGCGCGTGCCCGGGTTCCAGTCGGCCATCGGCGTCTTCAGAACATAGGTCTGGCTCGCGCCTGAATACAGCCAGCGAAAATCGTCGCTGAACGGGTTGAGCGTGAAGTCGTATTGCGCGAGACCCGATGACATCATCATTAATTCACGCAGCGTGATGTCGCCGCGCGGACGGTCCAGCCACTCCGGAATGTACTTGCCGACCGGGTCATCGATTGAGTCGATGATCCCTGCCTCGATCGCGACGCCAATCAGCAGTGCGAGCAGCGATTTGTGCATCGACTGGGACTGGGTCAGGCTGTTGCGATCAAGTCCCTGTGCGTACCACTCCGTCTGTATCTTGCCCTTGTGCACGACGATTAACGCGTGTGAATCGAATCTGGCCGCATAGTCTTCGACGGCCTTGATCGCCAGCGGATCGATCGTGCGTTCCTCGGTCGTCGCCCGCGGCAGCGCGAACGAGCCGCCGCCGGTAATCGGTTCATTCGGCTTGAGTATTTGCGGCTGCTCGTTCCCGAGCGGAATGATGGTGGTGGCGAAGCGCCGCCAGAGCCACGGATCCTCGAAGTACAGGATGCTGAATGCGACCGCGATGGCGATCAGCAGCAAAATGGTGAGTCGGAACCTGCGCATCGAGTCTTAGTCTCCAGTCGCGTCAGTCTGTCAGTATCGCGGGGTGGCGCGAAAAAAAAAAGGGGCACGTGTGCCCCTTCGAAAAAATCAGATTTGGAACCTTACAGTCGGACGCGCACGTTTAGCATGATTTCGCGTGGCGGCAGTACGGTACGGATGTTGGCGAAGCCGTCCGCATAGATGCCGGACACATTGTCATCGTCGTCGATCAGATTCTTGCCGTCGAGCGTGACCTGCCACAGACCGTCCGGATGCCGGAGGCCGATGAATCCATTCAGGCGCGTGTAGCTGTCGATCTCCAGTGCGTTTGTCGCTTCCGAAAAATAATTGTCGACGTACTGGATATCCGAGCCGAAGAAGACATCCAGACCCGCCGCCACCTGAACTGCGTAATCGAAGCCGATCCGGGCCGACAGGTCCGGGCGGGACGGCAGATCACGCGCGCCCGAGGAGGCGGCGCTGGACGAGGCGTCGAGGTCGAGGCTGTCTTTCATGTAGCCGGCATTCAGGAACACGTCCAGGCCCTGCGTGACTGCCCAGCTGGAATCCAGCTCGATACCCCAGACATCGGCGTCGCCGACGTTGTCGGTTCTGATCAGCAGTCGCGGGCCGGGCAGAAACGTGATGACCGACTGCTGGAGATCTTCATACTGTGCAAAGAATGCCGCCGCATTCACCTGCACCGTGCCGATCGTGGCCTTGTAGCCGATTTCGTAGGACAGCACTTCCTCGGGCTGATACGTCTGTTCCTGGCACAGCAGGTCGCCGAAGCATAACGTCTGGAAACCGCCGGCCTTGAAACCGCTCGCGACGATGCCGTAGAGCATCTGGTTCTCGTCGAGATCGAAATTGATGCCGATCTTTGGATCGAATTGATCGAAATCGATTTCCTGCCGGGTGCTGAAGTTACCGATCGAACCGGATACGCAGGTCCCGGTACCGCTGCTTGGCGTCAGGCCCGCGCAGTTCAGGTCGAATTCCTTTTCTTCATCGGTATAGCGCGCGCCGGCGACCAGGGACCAGCGTTCGGTGAGCTGCCACGTCGCCTCGGCGAATAACGCGTAGCTCTTCGTATCGGTATTGCTGCTCTCGGTGTAATCGAGGCAGTTGGCCGGGCACGGCGGGAACTGCGGCACGAAGCCGCTATAGGCCTGATCGCCGTCCTCGTTCATATAGAAGACGCCGGCGATCCAGTCGAGTCGATCGTCGAATGCCGTGCCGAACGCGTGCAGTTCCTGGCTCAGCTGCTTCATATTTGACGTCGATGTGATCAGCTGTCCCGGGACACCGGCAAATCCGGCGAAACCGCCGCCGGCCAGGTCGAAGCCGAATTCGTCATCGGCGTCGCTGTAGGCGGTTATCGAGCGGATGTCGATGCCGGCCACCGACCAGGTCCAGTCCAGGCTGACGCCCGACTGGTCGGTCTGCCCGTAATTCGCGCGGCCGTTCGGCGTTGCGGATGCGGGCGAGTAGTTGTCATAGAAACCGCCGATTGGCCGGCCCGGGCTCGGCGCATCGCCGGGGGCGGCCGAGGCGACGTCGAACGGTATGTACGGGACGCCGTTGTACCCGTCATTCTCTGCGTCGACCAGCCAGCCGGTCAGCGTTGCCTTGAAGTTGTCGAGCGAGTACCAGTGCAGCTTGCCGCGCAGAACCGTGTTCTCGTATTCGCCGAGGTCAATCCCTTCGAGCGGGTTCTTGATGTAACCCTCGTTGCGTTGCTGGTAACTGCCCGCAAAGGATCCGGCGAGATTCTCCGGCACCAGCGGGCCGCCGACCGCGATGCCGAGCTTCGATGTCTGGTAGTTGCCATAGCCGGCCTGACCGTGCAGATAGAACTCGTCGCCGGGCGTGCGCGTGATGATCTTGATCGCGCCGGCCGAGGTGTTGCGTCCGTACAGCGTGCCCTGCGGCCCGCGCAGGACCTCGATCCGCTCGACGTCGAGCAGGTCGAGGTTGGCGGTGGCGAGGCGGCCGTTGTACACGTCGTCAACGTACAGTCCTACGGGGGATTCTGAGGTGATGAAGCCGGGATTTTGCACGCTCGCGCCGCGCGCATGGACCTGCATCGCCGCGCCGTTGGCCGTGACCTCGTAGGTCTGCAGGTTCGGCACCATCGCGCCGATATCGCTGACCTCGACGATCTGCAGTTTCTCGATCGAGTCGCTGCTGATGGCCGTGACGGCGATAGCCGTGTCCTGTACCGATGCGGCTCGGCGCGAGGCCTCGATCACCATTTCATCGCGGGCCAATGCAGGTTCTGTGCAGATCGTCGCAAAGCCGATCGATAACGCAATGAGACTACTTGTCTTCATATCGTGTAACTCTCCAGATACGGTTTCACTGTCGCGGTTGCGTGCGGCCAAATCCCGCGGCCATTACTAAGTTCGAATAGTTCCGTGCGCGTCAGGATCCTAGCAGCTATCGATCTGAAGATTAAGCGGTCCAGACGGTTCGCCCGGCCAGCGCCTGGCGTTTCGTGATCAGGCGCTGAGCGTCAGTCCGCCAGTTCGACCGTGATCCGGCGATCCGCGCCGAGATCCGAAACCCGGATCGCCACACCCATGGCCTGTGCGTAGCCGTGCAGCCGCGGTTTGGTCCAGGTCTCGTGGATCTCTTCGGCCGTCAGGTCGAACTGGCCGATCTTCTTCGCCGCCGTCAACACGTGATTGAACGGTTCTGACCAGGAGCGGGAGTTGCCCGAGCCTTCGCTGTCGAGCGCCAGCGCATAATGGCAGGCCGTGCGGTCGAACAGGCCGACGAGCGCGATTTCTTTCTCGCCGGTTTTCTCGATGATGCGCCGCATTCGCTCATTGATCGGCGCCATCGTGTCGATGTCGTGCTGGATATATTCGGCCAGCATGCCGTTGTTCTTGGCGAACTGGATGGCCAGCAGGTGCGCCTTGACGAGTGGGTCGTTCAGCTCGTGCGCATAGCCGGCATGGTTGCTGAGCATTTTCAGCACCACGTTGATCGAGCGGCCGAGCTCGGTCTCATAGCCTTCGAAACCGCTGTTGGTCTTGTAGCTGTCGACGACGTTGGTCTTTTTCTTCATGTGCGGCGGAACTTCCGCAACTGCCGGTTCTGCCATGGTCTTGTCCTCTCTCAAAGTCTTGAATCAGCCGGTCCGTATACCGGCTGCTGTAATGATATATAGATCATTCCCGGAGTCGACGGCAAGGTTGACCGCTTGACCGCACTGCAACAACCGCAGGTCGGCCGTTCGCCGGGGATGTGCAGCGAACCATCGACGGTGTCGCTTTTCCGCCCCGTGCGCGCAGCGAACGTCCGTTGCCACCCGGGTTGCGGGCCGGTTGCAGATGCGCGTTTTCGGTGACACCATTGGCCGTCAGACGCAAAAAAGAAGAACACGCTTCAGTCGCCGGGGTGCGGGTCCCCTCCATTGAACCGATGTCTTTCTGGAGCTGAATCGCTCGCCGGGGCGGTGCTCGCGTCATTCGATTACCAGATCGCAGCCGAGGGGGCACACATGGCGGATTCCGCTAACCAGAATTATCAGGGTGTATGGGACAACCGGCTCGGCTTCGGCAAGAAATCGGCGATTATCGTCATCGACCTGTTGCAGGGCTACACAACCGAAGGGTCGCCGTTGTACGCACCCGGCGTCGTTGCCTGCGTCAAGGAGATGCCGGAACTGCTGGACCTGGCGCGCGAGAAGGGCGTGCCGATCATCCATACCCGGGTGCTGTACACGGCGCCGAACTACGAGGACGGCGGCGTCTGGATCAAGAAAGCGCCGGTGCTCCGGGATCTCGTGGCGGGCAATCCGTATGCGGAGTTCTGTGACGATGTCGTGCCGAAGGCCGGCGAACCGGTGATCGTCAAGCAATATGCGAGCGCGTTTTTCGGCACGTCGCTGGTGGCAACTCTGAACGGCCTGGACGTTGATACGCTGATCATTACCGGCTGCACGACATCAGGGTGTATTCGCGCGACGGCCGTCGATGCGGTTCAGCACGGTTTCCGGCCGATCTGTGTCCGTGAGTGCATCGGCGACCGTCACGACGGACCGCACGAGGCCAACCTGTTCGACATCAACGCGAAATACGGCGACGTCATCAGCAAGCAGGAAACGCTTGAGTACCTGAATGGTCTTTGATTTTTGTTAGCGACCCGTTGGTCGTGACTCATTAACATATTCAGAAGGGGTTATCGATGTCTGAACTTACGCAAAGCCGGCATTACGACTATGTGCCGATCATTGATCGTGAACCGTTCAAGCTACCGGACGGCGCGCGCGTTGCCGTGATGCCGTATATCAATATCGAGCACTTTCCGGCGGCCATCAAGGGCACGGCGCTGATCCCGGGCACGACCGTATTCAGCCCGGATCCGCTGAATTACGGCTGGCGCGACTACGGCAACCGTGTTGGCCTGTGGCGCATGATGGATCTGATGGACGCCTGCGGCATGCGCGGCACCGTGTGCCTGAATGCCGAGATCATTCGCGAGTATCCGCGGATCATCGAAGAGGGTGAGAAGCGCAACTGGGCTTGGATCGGTCACGGCGTCAACAATGCCCCGGCGAATTTCATCGGCAACGTCACGGATGCCAACGGCGACATCGTCCATGCGCTCGATGAGGCGCGCGAACGCGAGATCCTGCAGGCGACGCTGATTCCGATGCAGGAAGCCCTGGGCCGCAAGACCAAGGGCTGGCTGAGCCCGTTTCTGACGCACACCGATAACACGCCGCGCCTGCTGGAGGAATACGGTGTCGAGTACCTGTGCGATTATACGGCCGACGATCATCCGTTCCGCTTCAATACGCCGCAGAACAACCTGATCTCGGTGCCGTACACGGTCGAGATCAACGATATCCCGGCATTTTTGAATCTGGGCGTGTCGTCGGAGGCATTCGGCGATATGATCATCGACCAGTTCGACGTGCTATACGAAGAGGGGGCGACCAACGCGCGCTGCATGCCCATATGCCTGCATACCTTCCATGTCGGCCAGCCGAACAAGTTCAAGCACCTCAAGCGTGCCTTCGAGTACATCGCCAAGCATGACGACGTCTGGCTCACGACGGGCGACGACGTCAATGACTGGTACCGCAAACAATACATGTGAGAACACCGGAGACTGAAGCAAATGGCAAAACGCGTACAAGATGCCGCTCCGCCGCGTCCGACCGAGAACGTCGCGTGGTTGAAGGAAAACATTGCCGAGCAGAAGCAGCGTCACCGCTCCATCATGAAGGAGATGAATGACGATCTCGCTGCGCAGCGCGACAAGTGGTACAAGCAATTTCTCAAGAACGTTTCGACGACTGGCTTTAATGTCACCGGCGATATGAAGCGGGTGATTCCGAAGAGTGAATTGCCGAAGAAACCGAAACGCAAGGACAAGGTGGTCTATTGACGCCCGCAGGCGTCGACCCCGTATCAGTTGAATAAGGAGAATTAGCAGTGGCGCGACCTCATATCGAGCCGTACGTCGAACTCGACACGTCGTACAAGAAATTCAACATCGCCGGATTCAAGGGCAGCGAATACAAGATATTGTCCCTGGACACGGATATTGGCGCCTGTACCCTCAAGGTACAGTTCAACGGCGGTTACAAGCGCAAGCCCGGCCTGAGTTACTCGGACATGGAGATTTTCGTGCTCGAGGGGCGACTCAAGGTCGGTGACCAGGTCTGGAGCCGCGGTCACTACGCGTTTATCCCGGCCGGCATGCATATCGGCGCGATCAGCAGTTCGCAGGGCGCCGAGGCGCTGGTCATGTTTAACGACAGCGAGCCGAGTTTTGAGGAATCGGATCAGGATCACCAACTGGCGCTGACGGCTGCGTACATGGACCTGAATACGTATTCCGACGCGCCGTGGGCGCCCGGTAATATCGTTAGTCCGTCGGTGGCGTCAGGCTGCCTGATCAAGCCGCTGCACTACGATCCGCTGACCGAGGCGATCAGCTTCCTGTACTGCATGACGCCGCAGTTCCGGCAGGACAATATTTCCTACCATGACGCCGCCGAGGAGAGTTATCACATCTGGGGCGAGTCCTGGATGATGCAATTCGGTTACCTGCCGACGGGCGGTTATTTCTGGCGGCCGGAGTACATCAATCACGGGGCGTTCCGCTGCGAACTCGGCACGATCGCTTTCGGTCGCACGGATTCGAAGCTGCACAACTACTTCCACTACAACCCGTGGTCAAACGTGGACGAGAATAAGCTGCGGGCCGCCGCTCATCTGTATCGCCAGCGACCGAAGCTCTATGAGTGGGTCGCGTCGGAAGGGCACAACCACCCGCACGGTCCGGGCGACTTCGAGCATCCTCATTACCACGATGATGCGCAGGTCAGGCACCTGCACGGCCACCCGCCGATGCCGCTCGAAGAGCAGGCCGTGGCGGTCGCCAAAAAACAGACGAAGAAAACTTCGGCAAAGAAGGCGGCCGGCAAACCCGCCGCGAAGAAGAAATCTGCTGCAAAGAAATCTGCAAAGAAATCTGCGAAGAAAAAGGTCGCACGCAAACCGGCAGCGAAAAAGAAGTCGAAGAAAAAGACCAGGAAAAAGGCCGGGCGTCGGTAAGAACGACGGTCAACGAAGAAAGGAGGGCATGGCCCTCCTTTTTTTTGCACCGTATTTCATCGGCAAACATTATCGGTGGGCGGTGATTGAATTGACCGCTCGAATGTCGATCCGGCAGACGGCATCTGCCCGTTTCCGCCGTTGTTTTCGCGACCGGGATGCCCGATAGTACGCAGCCGTATTTCTCAGGACCGAATCCGGCCCGATCATGCCTGTACTGTTATTGATCATCATGCTGTCCGGCATGGGTTTCGGACTCGTGCTGCCGGCATTCCTGTTCTTTGCCGAAAACCTCGGCGCATCACCGGTCATCGCCACGACGATCGTCGGCGCCTATTCCTTTGGCCAGTTCTTCGCTAACCCGATCTGGGGGCGCATGAGTGACCGCTACGGACGCAAGCCGATCCTGCTGCTGAGTACGGCCGGAATGTTTGTCGCCTATGTGTTGATGGCATTTTCTGAAAACCTGTGGGTGCTGGGTCTGGCGCGCATGCTGACCGGCATCATGGGGGCGAACGTGCCCGTCGCGATGGCCTACATCACGGACATCACCCCGATCGAGAAGCGCGCCCAGGGCATGGGCATGGTCGGTGGGGCGATCAGCCTCGGCTTTATCGTCGGTCCGGCCCTCGGTGGCCTGTTGAGCGGCGCGGATGCCGATTCGGCGACACTGATGTGGCCGGGTCTCGGGGCGGCGGCCCTGTGCTGCTTCACACTGGTCGCGACGCTGTTTCTGACCGAAAGCCTGCCACCGGAAAAGCGGGCGTCGGCAGCGGACGCGGACACTCGTCCAAAAGGGCTGGCGGCCGTCCGCATGGTCCTGCGCCGGCCGACCGTGACGAGACTGATCATCATCGGCTTCCTGATCTATATCGCCATGGGGTTTTTCGAGACAATCATGCCGTTGTGGAGCGAGGCGCGCTTCGGCTGGGGTCCGCGGGATATCGGCTGGTGTTTCACCTATCTCGGCCTCGTCGTGGCCATTACTCAGGGTTATCTCGTCGGCAAGCTCGCGCCGCGCTTCGGCGAGAGCAAGCTGGTGCTGGGCGGTGTGGCGGCCTATTGCTTCGGCCTGCTGTGGATGACCCAGTCGCCGGGCTGGTTGCCGATGATGTTCGGTATCACATTTACGGCCGGCGGCGGAGCGATCGCGGTGACGAACATGACGAGCCTGGTGTCGCGGCAGGCCGGCGAGCACGAACGCGGGCTGGTGCTCGGCGTTTACAACTCGAGCGCGTGGATGGGTCGCTTCATGGGTCCGCCGGTTTCCGGATTGTTGTTTCAGACGGTCGCGGTCCAGGCGCCTTTGTACGCGGCCGCCGGGATCATGTTCGCGTGTTTCTGGGCCGTCCGGGCGCTGCAGGCGCACTTCAGACGCACCGCGGCGGCCGGGCCGCCGGAGCCGCCGGTATAACCGGTTTTGCATCCGAGCGTAGCGGTGGCGACGAATAGGTCGATACGGCGGTGTGTTCGGGTGGCAGATCGGGGATGCGGCCGGTAGGTGAATGGACTAGGATAATGCGATCAAGCCATAGGGGTCCGGCGACTCGACGAGTGATGTACCGGGTAGCGGATTCTATAAATGGTAAGAAAAGACCATATATAGTCTATATTTGATTCTGCCGTACTGCGGCATGCAGGGATGCGCATCCGGATCCGTCGGGTCCCCAAGCCCTTCACCGGCGTTGCGAATCCCGATCGAAACGGAGAGAGATCGAATGTATATCAATTTCTGGTACCCGATGACCACGACCGAAGAACTGGGCGACCAGCCGCTGCAGGTTCAGGCGCTCGGTCAGGCGTTCGTCGTGTTCCGCGATACCGGGGGCAACGCACGCTGCCTCAGCAACACGTGCTCGCATCGCGGCGGCTCGCTGGCCGGTGGCAAGATCAAGGGCGACTGCATCCAGTGCCCGTATCATGGCTGGGAATTCGATGGCGACGGGGCGTGCCGGAAGATTCCGTCACTGGGCAAGGACGGCAAGGTGCCGGGCCGGTCCCGTGTCGACGCGTATCCGGTCGAAGAGCGTTACGGTATTGTTTTTGCCTTCCTCGGTGATTTGCCGGAGGCGGAGCGGCCGCCGATCATTCCGGTGCCCGAAGAAGGTCAGGCGGGCTGGCGCCCCACAGTCGTTGATTACCCGATCAAGGGCAACTACGAACGGTCGATCGAGAACGGCATCGACCCGGCGCACAATGAATTCGTGCATGACACGCACGGGTTCAGCGGCGAGAACGACGATTACAACGTCGGCGAGTTGCGTGAGGTCCCCTCTGAATGGGGCCACGGTTTCTGGCACACGTTCAACGCGCCGCCGCTGCCGGAGGGCGAGATGCGAAAATTGCGCGAGCAATCCGGCGATCTCGAGGTCGGTACCGGTCACCATGGCCCGAACCAGGTCTGGACCTATATCCACCCGAATCCGGCCTATCATTTTCATCAATACCTGTTTGAACGGCCGATCGACGAAGAAAACACGCATATCTATCTGTTGTGCATGCGCAACTGCATGCTCGAAGCCGAACATGACGAACTGATGAATGAACGCAATACTTACGTAGCCATGCAGGACGTCACGATCATCCAGAACCTGCACCCGGTGCTGACGCCGAACAGCAATACCAAGGAATTCATGGTTCCGTCGGACAAGTGCATCCTGATGTATCGCGAATGGCTGCGCGATTGGGATGCGAAGGGCTGGCGTATCGACAGCGACGAGGCGCGTCGTAACGAAAAGAAGGTGGCGTATGCCATCCCGAGTCCGCAGCGCCGCGAGGTCAAGGGCTGGGTCCTGGATCCGGTGCCGCTGATCGACGGCGCGCGCGCCACGGAGAAAGTCCGGGCGGCGCATTGATATTCGTCGGCACGCCGACACCGTTCCGTTGTCCGGTGAGGCCGATATTTCGCCAGTAAATCACACGCCTGACCAGGGGAGAGCCGGTCCATGACGATGTTCCGATCAAATCCAGGCGGCGCCGCGAGATTAGTCGCGGCGCTGATCTTAATGCTCGTTGTGGCAGCATGGGTGCCGGTGGCATCCGCGGCCGCGCACGGCGGTGGAAAACTCTTCAAGCAGTTCCCTGATCCCGTCGATCCGGCGAGCTTTGCGGCGGACTACGTGCCGACCGTTCTGATCACCGGGTCGAACCGCGGCCTGGGCCTCGATTTCACGCGCCAGTATGCAGAACGGGGCTGGAATGTCATCGCGACGGCTCGTGACCCGTCCGCGGCCGAGGCGCTGTCGGCGCTGGCTGCAAAGCATCCGGGAATCGTCATCGAACAACTCGATGTCACGGACTTCGACCGTGTCGACGAGCTGGCAAAAAAATATGCCGGGACCCCGATCGATATCCTGTTGAACAACGCCGGTATCGGCGGCGGGTCGGAAAACCAGTACTTCCTGAACATGCAATGGGAGGTCTGGGAGCAGGTGCTGCGCGTCAACACGATCGCGCCGATGAAGATCGCCGAGGCATTCTATCCACACGTTATCGCCAGTCGTGACAAGAAGATCATCACGGTATCCAGCAGTGAGGGGTCGATCGAAAAGGCCAGTCAGCCGCGGCTGTATTTCTATCGTTCGAGCAAGGCGGCGCTGAACATGGCGATGAAAAATCTCGCGCTGGCGCTGAAGCGCAAGGGCGTCAGTGTCGCGCTGGTCAATCCCGGGCCGACGGACACGGATTTCATGGCCGGCCTGCCGAAGAAGATGCTGCGCCCGACGCCGGATGCGGTTACCGACATGATGCGCAACATCGATCAGCTCACTGTCGAGACGACCGGCTCGTTCTATCAATACGACGGAACGATCCTGCCCTGGTGAATGATACGACCGCCGGCGCACACGGGCCGGCGGTCGTTTCCGATCTCAATGATGAATGGCTTTGGGTAATTTTTTCGCCTGACCGATCCAGTTCTCGATCTGTGTTTCGGTCGGCACCGTGCGCACCAGTTTCTTATCTTCGTTGATCGCCTTGACCTTGTCGGCGAGATTCTTCGCACTGCGCTGGGCCAGTTCCGGCACCGTGTCGACGCCGGCGGCTTCGAGCAGTTCCGAATATTCGCCGCCGATACCCTTGATGCGCATCAGGTCGGCGTGATTAACCAGTTTCAGGATCTGTATTTCGGTGATGCCCGAAGCGGCCGAGATCTGGGCCCGACCCTTTTTCGTGCCGCCGGTTTCCAGCAGTCCTTCGACGCTCTTGACGCCGGCCGTTGCCAGCTTTTCGGTGATTGCGGGGCCTATGCCCTCGATCGTATCCAGTTTTGCCACGGTATGGTCTCCTGTGAGTTACATGAAAACGGAAATCCGTTACGGGTGCGGGTCATGCCCCGTCGTCTTTCCGGTGATTAACATTCCCGCCGGCACAGGCCGTCCGTGGCGGCCGGTCGGGATTTTTCAGCCTGCTGCGACCGAAAACTTTGCGCGAAGTATCAGTCTTCCAGGATGAACGTGACCTTCAGGCACACCCGGTACTGACTGATCTTGTTTTTCTTGACCTCAACCTGCTGGTCCTTGACCCACGCCGCGGTGATGTTCTTCAGGGTTTTCGCGGCTCGCTTGATACCCGAGGCGACCGCATCGTCGAAACCTTTTTCCGATGTCGAGGTAATTTCAGTAATTCTGGCAACGCTCATTAATTTCTCCTTTTTTCACAGATGGCCGGCCGGGAAGCCGGCCGTAGCGGGACATTCGGCGGTGTACTCTGGGTACCGAGAAATGCATGATTCGACAAGCACGCCGCTGGCCGCGTGGGTTGGGCCGGGACGGAATCTACAAGCGGTCCGGTGGCGAACCTGTCTGTTAGTATTTTTATCGCGATATGCCCGATTCTAGCAGAGTGACAATGCATGCATCGGGTTTTCGCGCCGCCGGCCGATTTGGATGCAACGCAATTTACGGGCTGGCGTCTTTGATGCGCGTAACGGATGGGCGGCGGGCTTGCGGGCGTTGTGCTGCTATGCACCAGAGGCGCTGATCACAGCAGGGAGATCAGTTGATGGATTCGTATGAAAAGCTCGGGGCGTTTTATCTCGGCCGCCGCGTCGACCCGGCGTCGATGGCGCCGTCGAACGAGTTGATCCTCTACGATTCCAAAGACCTGACCACGCATGCGTGCATCATCGGCATGACCGGCAGCGGCAAGACCGGTCTCGGTATCGGGCTCATCGAAGAGGCGGCGATCGATCGCATTCCGGTTATCGCGATTGATCCGAAGGGCGACCTCGGCAACCTGTTGTTGACTTTCCCGCGGCTCGCAGCGGCGGACTTCGAGCCCTGGGTGGACCCGCAAGCGGCGCTCGAAGCCGGCGCCGACCGGTCCGCGTTTGCGAGCGCGACCGCCGATCTGTGGCGTAACGGCCTGGCGCAGTGGGGTCAGGCGCCGTCGCGAATCGAGAAGCTGCGCTCGGCCTGCGACATGGCGATCTATACGCCGGGCAGCACCGCGGGTCTGCCGCTGTCGCTGCTCGGGCAATTCGCGGCGCCATCCGCCGAGCTGCTGGCGGATGCGGATGCGTACCGTGAGCGGCTGCAGAGCACGACAACGGGCATCCTGACGCTGCTGGACATGACGGCCGACCCGCTGACGAGTCGCGAGCATATCCTGATCGCCAATGTGCTGGACCAGTCATGGCGCAACGGCGCCGGCCTCGACCTGGCCGGCCTGATTGCGGCGATCCAGGCGCCGGGCTTCGCCAGGATCGGCGTCATGGATCTGGACACTTTTTATCCGCCATCAGAACGCTTCGAGTTGGCGATGCGCATCAACAATCTGCTGGCCGCGCCCGGGTTTGACGCATGGATGCAGGGTGCGCCGCTGGATATGGATGGGTTGCTGTACACGCCGTCCGGTCAGCCGCGCGTGTCGATCATGTCAATCGCTCACCTCGGCGATGCCGAACGCATGTTCTTCGTGACGATGCTGTTGAACGAACTGATCAGCTGGATGCGCGGGCAACCGGGCAGTGGCTCACTGCGCGCAGTGCTCTACATGGATGAGATTTTCGGCTATCTGCCGCCCGTCGCGAACCCGCCGTCCAAAAAGCCGTTCCTGACGTTGCTGAAGCAGGCGCGGGCCTACGGTATCGGCCTTGTACTGGCCACGCAGAATCCCGTCGACCTGGATTACAAGGCGTTATCCAATACCGGCACGTGGTTTATCGGGCGGCTGCAAACCGAGCGCGACAAGGCCCGCGTGAGCGAGGGCCTGCGAACTGCGGCCGGCAGCGAGGCGTTTTCCGGTGCCTCGCTGGGTGACATGCTGACGGGCCTCGGTAAGCGGCGTTTCCTGCTGCATAACGTCCATGAAAAGGAACCGGTGCTGTTCGAGACCCGTTGGGTCATGTCTTACCTGGCCGGTCCGCTGACGCGCGATCAGATCAGGCGCCTGATGGCGCCCATGCGGTCGAATTTACCGGCCGAGCCTGTGAAACCGGACGTATCCGCACCGGATACGTCCGCCGCGGCGCCGATCCTGCCGCCCGGTGTCGAGCAATTTTATTTGCCGGTGAACGGCCGGCCGGGTGCAGGCGAGCGACTCGTCTACGTGCCGCGCGTCACCGCGGCGGCACGCGTGCTGTATACGAACGCGCGGCTGAACATCAATGAACAACGGTCGCTGCTGCTGTCGGTCGAGCCGCTCGGTTCGACCGATGGTATCGACTGGAATGATGCCGAAGAACTCGACATCGACCCGGACGTTATCGACCGGACCCCGCTGCCGGAGGCACGGTTCGGCGAGTGCCCCGCGATGCTGGTCAGGGCGAAAGCCTACCCGGCCTGGCAGAAGGATCTGCGTCGCTGGCTCCGGACCGAGCGGCCGCTGACTTTGTTCAAAAGCGGGCGATTGAAAGAAACGTCACAGCCCGGTGAGTCCGAACGCGATTTCCGGATTCGCCTGCAGCAGCGGGGCAACGAGCTGCGCGATCAGCGGGTCGCGAAATTGCGGGTGCGCTACGAGGCGAAGGTAGCGCGGCTGGAAGACCGTCTGCGTCGAGCCGAACAGGTCGTCGAGCGGGAGGCCGAGCAGGTGCGAGGCTACAAGGTGGATACGGCCATTTCTTTCGGTACGGCGCTACTCGGCGCGCTGCTCGGGCGCAAGCGCGTCTCGGCGACGTCGGCATCGCGGGTCGGCACCGCGGTGCGCAAGGCCGGTCGGCTTGGCAAGCAGTCCGGCGACGTGCGTCGCGCGGAGGAGACCGTCGAGACGGTTCGTGCGCAACTGCTCGAGCTCGAGCAACGATTCGATGTCGACGTCGATGCGCTCGACGATGCCTATGACGCGCAAGCCGAAGAGCTGAAGGACGTGACGGTCCGCGCATCGGCAACGAACATACACGTGCAGTTCATCGGCCTCGGCTGGGCGCCGCACATCGAGGACGCGGACCGGCGACTGCGTCCGGCCTGAGAGCGGCGCCGCCCGGAAGCTGCCGTCAGCCCGGGTATTGCGCGATGCCCGCCAGCGAACGCTCCACGTTGGTCTCGGCCCGCGCGAGCGTCTCGCCGCTGGCAAGATCCAGCTTGATCACGCTGCCGGTGAAGAAGTTGCCGACGAACGCGATGCCCGGTTCAATCGATGCGCCGAGTCCCGCCCAGCCGGTGCCCTCGATTTCGTAGGTCCGGGTGACGTTGCCGGCATCGTCCAGCGCCTGGACGAAGAAGCCTTTGCGGAAGTTCGCCATGATATGCAGCAGCGAGCCGTCCGGCTGATAGACCATCGTCATCGACATGTCGCCGCTGTCGGGTGCGTACGTGATGAGGTCATCGAGTTGCTTGTCAGCCTCGATGTCATAGCGGCACAGGTGCGGACTCAACTCGGAACAATAAACCAGCGTCTTGCCATCCGGCGCCAGCGCCGATGATGTGCAGCCAAGGAAACCGGGCATACCGCCGTACGTCTTGGTCGCAAATTCCTGCAGGCACTCGCCGTCGAGCGTGAATTTGAAGACGTGGCCGTCGCCGAAACGCTCGGTGCCGGGCATGAACGACAGCGTCGTGCCGAGCGGCCGGTTGGGCGGCAACTTGATTTCATGGCCGACGAGGTGCTCGGCCAGCAGCACGTTGCCGTCCGGTGTGAAATTGCAGTTTGAAAACGACCGCTGCGCAAAATCGACATTCGGCAGGCGCTTGCCGTCCGGCGCGATGCGCACGACCTTGTACGCGATACTGTCGAATGCCCACAGATTGCCATCGGGATCGAACTTCAACCCGGTGATCAGGTGAGTCGTGTCATCGGCCCAGAAAATCCCCTTCTCGTTCAGGTCGGCGTCGTACTGAATGATGCGCCCGTCGCCGGCGTGATCGTCGTCGGCATTGTTCAGCAGCGTGGCGCCGACAAAAACATCGCCTTTCTCGAATGGCTTCAGGGTGGATTGCTTTGTCATTGTCGTTCTCCGGTTTTCTGGAACCGGTCATTCTACAGGCGAAGCGCGGGGTAGCAATCGGAGTTTTTGCGCGCTGCACCGGCGCGTTCACCTGATGCCCGCTGTTCATGCCGGTGCCGGGGCCGGACGGGTCGTTCGTGGCGTCAGTCAGCCGAGCGTCGCTGCGGGCGAAACAGTATGGCCGTGCAGTCGTCAGGTTTGGATGGTTCTCCCGGCCGCTCGACCTCCATGCGCCGCCGGGCCAGGGCGGTGATCTCGGCCAGCCCGTCAGCGACCGGCCCGGTGCGTATTGCCCCGATAATCTCATCCTGCAGGACATTGTCGGTCAGGCCGTCGCTGGCCAGCAGCAGGGAATCGAGCGGGGCGATCGGCAGTTCGGAACCGACCTCGATGCGCATGTCGGCCGAGCCGATGACGTTGAATATCAGGTTCAGCTCATTGTGCTGGAGCGCTTCGGATTCATCGATGAGGCCGGCCTCCATCGCGAAGCCGACCGGGGAGTGCGGCGTCGTCAGGAACTTCAGCCTGCCGCGCTGCCCGCACATCAGCACGATGGAATCACCGACATGGTAGGTTCGCACGTAGCCGGGACCGATTTCGGCCAGGGCCAGCGTGCTGGCCGAACCGTTGCCGAGATCGAGCACCGCCTGGTTGGCGGCCTCGATACCGTCGAGGATCGCGGTCCGCAGGCGCGGCTCGTTGGTGGCGTCGATGCCGGCGATATGCCGGCTGAGCGTCTCGACGGTCAGGTTCGACGCGCGCCGCGCCCCGGCCATGCCGCCGACGCCGTCGGCGACGATCAGTACGAGGTGCCGGTCATTGACCGGGATCAGTGCGGCCGAGTCCTCGTTCGGTCCAGGCTTATCGCTGTTGGCGATCGAGACGACCGCGACCTCGCCGAGCGTCGTCGTATACGCTTCGTGTTCCGCATCCGCCGCGCCGACCAGCATGCGTACGGCCTTGAGGGCCCCCTTGTGGCTCATTTCTGGCGTGCTGTTAGCGGGCACGCTTCACCACCTTCAGATGAATCTTGTCCAGCGCGCGCTGCATCGTGACCGCGTTCTTGAACCGGTCCTGCGGTTTGAACTCCAGCGCCGTGCGCAGCCAGGTCAGCATCTTGGGCCGCAATTTGCCGCGAATTCGTGCATAGCCGGGCGGCGGCCATTTGTATGGCCATTCCGGTAATTCGCCGCTGAACATCTCGTAGATAACCAGTCCCAGCGCGAAGACATCGGACTGAAACATCGGCCGCCCCAGCGCCTGTTCGGGCGACAGGTAACCGACGGTGCCCGAACCCGACGCGCGTTTGAGCGAACGCAGCGCGATTTTCGAAAACCCGAAGTCGGTCAGTCGCAACCGGTTGTCGGGAAACAGGATGAAGTTTTCGGGCTTGACGTCGCAATGGATGATCTTGCGACTGTGTGCATGGGCGACGGCGGCCAGCGCCTGACGCGTAAAATCAAGCGCCCGTTCGTTCGATATACGCCGCGTCAGCCGGTCGGCCAGCGTCTCGATGCCGAGCGGCATTGCGATGACGAAGAACCCGTCCAGGAAACAGGCGTTCTGGATCGGCAGCACGTTCGGGTGCTCCATGCGCTCGGACAGGCGTGCCTCGCGACGGAACTCGTCGAGGAATTCGTCGTCCATGATCTCCGGATCGGGGATTTTCAGTGCGACCTTGATGCCGTGGATGGTGTCATAGGCCTGGTAGACGGAGGCTCGAGGGCCGTCGGACAGGCGCCGATCGATGCGGTACTTGCCGAGTTTCTGACGTGCCCTCAGCAGTTTCTTGCGGGGCACGAGCGTACTGCCTTCATGGGTTATTCCTGAGTCTGCTTAGGATGCTCCGTTGATTCTACGTCAGCTTGGCCGGCGGCGGATACCGGTCCGGCGCCCGGCTTCCCCGTCACCCTGAAACTGGTATCCTTGCCGGCCTCGCCGGGTCCGCCCGGCTATGCGCCCGGCCGATGCCGCCGCTACCGGATCAGGATATGGACAGCC
Organism: Gammaproteobacteria bacterium; assembly: GCA_021773815.1. Lineage (GTDB taxonomy): Bacteria > Pseudomonadota > Gammaproteobacteria > Steroidobacterales > SMWD01. The sequence goes on along the minus strand of JAJFJS010000035.1, from coordinate 75,626 downwards.
AGATTTACAACGTCAACGTCGTCAACAAGACGATTCTGCCGACACCCGCCGAGATCATGGCGGAGTTGCCGACCACGCCGATTGTCGAAGCGGCCGTGCTTCGCAGCCGCGCCGTCATCAGGGACATCCTCGACGGCAGGGATCGGCGCCTGTTCGCCGTTGTCGGCCCGTGCTCCATTCACGATGTCGATGCGGCCCTCGAATACGCCGACCGCCTGCAGCGGCTCGCCGCGGAGGTCGCCGACACGCTGTTTATCCTGATGCGCGTGTATTTCGAGAAACCGCGCACTACGGTCGGCTGGAAGGGGTTGATCAACGACCCGGACATGGACGATTCCTTTCATATCGAGAAGGGCATCCGCATCGCGCGCAAGCTGCTGCTCGCGCTGGGCGAGCGTGGGTTGCCGACCGCCACCGAGGCGCTCGACCCGATCATGCCGCAATACATGGGCGAACTGATCACGTGGACGGCCATCGGTGCGCGCACGACCGAGTCGCAGACGCATCGCGAGATGGCCAGCGGCCTGTCGACGCCGGTCGGCTTCAAGAACGGCACCGACGGCTCGCTGCAGGTGGCGATCGATGCGCTGCAGTCGGCCCGTCAGCCGCATCATTTTCTCGGCATCAACCAGAAAGGCCGGACGGCGGTGTTCCAGACGCGCGGCAACGCATACGGGCATGTGGTCTTGCGCGGCGGCGGCGGCCAGCCGAACTACGACGCGCAGAGTGTCGCGGCCGCGTCGCAGGCGCTGGTCAACGCGGGCCTGCCCGATCATGTCGTCATCGACTGCAGTCATGCCAACAGCAGTAAGGATCCCGAGGTGCAGCCGGTCGTCGCGCGCAATTGCATCGAACAGGTCGTCAGCGGCAATCGCTCGATCATCGGTCTGATGCTCGAGAGCAACCTGCATGCCGGCAACCAGAAAATTACGTCGAACCTCGCCGATCTGAAATACGGCGTGTCGGTGACCGACGGTTGCATCGACTGGGAAACGACAGAGAAGACTTTGCTTGCCGCCGCGGCCGCGTTGCGTCCCTCAATCGCCGCACGCTGACGGCCACCTGATGCGCGGCATCCGGAACAGGTGCTTTTTCCGGGATCAAATTTATTTTAGAATGGTTGGCGGAACTGCCGGAGATTGACCGTGTTCAGCCCGACTCGCCGCGCCATTGCCGTAGTTATTGCCGTCGCCACGGCCGCCATACTGGTGCCGGGTGTCGGCCGGTCTGCATCGGCGAGAGATGTCGCGGAGCCGCTTGCCGCGGCATTCGGTAAGTTTCCTGAACTATGGGGCGTGCGCCTGTCGCCCGACGGTTCGACCGTTTCATTCCTGCACATGGTCGAGGCCGGCGTTCCCGTTGCCTACGTCATGGCGGCTGACGGGGATCCGGTGCCGGTGGTCGCGAGCACGCCCGGCAAGTTCGATATCCAGTGGTGCGAATGGGCGAATGACACGCGCCTGCTGTGTGGCTTCGAGGGTATCGACAGCCGACGTGGCATGCTGTTTTCAGTAACCCGCCTGGTCGCGGTGAACATCGATGGCAGTGATAATCGCGTGCTGCTGCAGGACAAACTGAAGAACCAGGATACGCAGTTTCAGGACGATATCGTCGATTGGTTGCCTGACGATCCCGAACACGTGCTGGTCGAAATGCCTACCGACAGGGGCTCGGGGGTCAGCAAGCTCGATATTTATACGGGACGAACCAGCATCGTAGAACGCGACCGGGACGGAACCCGGGAGTGGATTTCGGACGGTCGAGGCACCGTACGACTGCGACTGTATATGAGTTCACAAAAGAAGAAGTGGTACTTTCGTCTCGCCGACTCCGACAAATGGACCGTGCTGCACGAGGCGCGGATGGAAGAAATCAATGACGATTATTACCCGATCGGCTTCGGCGAGGACCGCAATGCGTTGCTGGTATACAAGCCGTACGAGGGTCGTCTCGCGTTAATGTCAGAAGATCTGAGTCGACAGCGTGAGGATCGGATCGTTTTTGCGCATCCGGCCGTTGATATTAATGGAACTTTGACGTTGGGCCGCTACCAGCGCCTGGCGGCCGTCACTTACGTGACCGATAAGCCGAAACTTCACTACTTCGACGATGCGGTAGAAAAAATTCATGAGCGGGTTTCGCAGGTCATGCCCGGCAAGCTCGTCAGTGTTATCGACGAATCGTGGAACCGGCGATATTACCTGGTGCTGATTCGCAGTGATCGCGATCCGGGCACTTACTTCCGGCTGGATCTCGAGGAAAACCGGATGGAAGAGATCTATCGTCGGCGGCCTGAGATGGAGGGTCAGGAACTGGCCGCCATGAAACCGATCTCCTATTCGGCGCGCGACGGTGCGGAGGTTCCCGGCTACCTGACGCTACCGGTAAACAGCGAAGCCGGTGCATTGCCGACCGTGATCATGCCGCATGGCGGTCCCGAGAGCCGTGACATCTGGGAATTTGACTGGTTGCCGCAGTACCTGGCCGCGCAGGGTTACGCCGTATTGCAGAGCAACTTCCGCGGATCCGGCGGGTACGGGAATGACTGGGCAGGAGAGGGTGGTTTCCGACAGTGGCGTACCGCCGTGAACGATATCAACGATGGTACGCAGTGGCTGATCGATGAAGGCATTGCCGATCCCCGGCGAGTCTGCATCCTCGGCTGGAGCTATGGCGGATACGCCGCGCTGCTCGGCGCGATTGAAGCGCCGCAACTGTATCGATGCACGGGCAGCATTGCGGGCGTGACGGATCCCTGGACGTTGATCAAGGACTATCGAAATTTTCTGAACCGCAATGCGACCAGGGAATACATCGGCACGGAGGAAGAGACGCTGGAGCAAGGTTCGCCGCTGAGGCGTGCAGCGGAGATCCAGCGACCGGTGATCTTGTTTCACGGCGACCGGGACATCAACGTTTCCGTACGGCACAGCAAGCTGCTGAACAAGGCGCTGAAAAAAGCCGACAAGGACACCGAACTGGTGCTCTATAAAAACACGGCACATTCGCTCTGGCGAGAAGATTATCGAATAGATATGTTGACCCGGATCGGCCGCTTTCTCGATACCCATATCGGTACCGGCGACGGCGGGTAACGGTCGCCGTCTACCTGAACACGACGGTCTTGTTGCCGTTCGGGAACACGCGGTGATTGATGTGCAGCCCGACGGCGCGGGCCAGCGTGATGCTTTCCACGTCGCGCCCGACCGCGACGAGTTCGTCGACGGATTGCCCATGATCGACGCGCTCGACCATCTGCTCGATGATCGGACCCTCGTCGAGCGCCGGGCTGACGTAGTGCGCGGTGGCGCCAATCAGTTTTACGCCGTGCTCGTGCGCCTTGTGATACGGCCGCGCGCCCTTGAATCCGGGCAGGAAGGAGTGGTGGATATTGATCATGCGTCCGGCCATCCGGTGGCACAGTTCGTCGCTCAGAATCTGCATGTAGCGCGCCAGCACGACGAGGTCCGCCTTCGTGTCGTCGATAATTTCGAGCAGCCGGCGTTCGGCCGCAGGTTTGCCGCCGGGTTCCACGGGCACGTGGAAAAACGGAACCCGGTGCCAGTCTGCCAGCGGTGCGAGGTCGAGGTGGTTGGAGACGATCGCCGGGATCGTCATGCGCAGTGCGCCGGTTCGGTAGCGATACAACAGGTCGTTGACGCAATGCTCGTGTTTTGATGCGACGAGCAACACGCGCGGCAATATCTTCAGGTCGAACACGTGCCAATCCATGGCAAATCGTTCGGCGATCGGTGCAAATGCGTCTGTGAACCGCGTCCGCGAGAACGGCTCGTCCGTCGGCGTGAACCGGGTGCGCATGAAGAATCGCTGCGTGTCCGGGTCGCCGTAATGATCGGAGGCCTCGATGAAATACCGCCGCTCGGCGAGGAATCCGGCGACGGCGGCGACGATGCCGACGGTGTCGGGACAGACAATCGTCAGGATGTAGGAACTGTCTGGCCGGCTCATGTGGCGATTCTGAACGGTTCCGGCGCCCGACGGCAAGCCCGTGGGGCCGGCGGCGGCGGCCGGGGTAAACCCGTACCCGCAGACACGGCGGGTATTGATAGAATACGCCGCCTGAATCAGGAGAAGTCTGTTATGTCTGATTATCGCGCCCCGGTCAGCGATATGCTGTTTGCCATCACGCATCTCGCCGGCCTCGAACGCATCAACCGGCTGCCGGGATTCGAGGAAGCGACGCCGGATCTGGTCGAGGCCGTCCTCGATGAGGCCGCGCAGCTGGCCAATGAGGTGGTCGCGCCGGTCAATGAGATCGGTGACCGCGAGGGCACGCGCGTCGAAGACGGCAAGGTCGTCGTGCCGGACGAGTTCAAGACCGTCTACCGGCAATTCACCGCAGGCGGCTGGGCGGGTATCTCGCAGTCGTCGGACATCGGCGGCATGGGATTGCCGTACCTCGTCGGTCTGGCCGTCGAAGAGATGTGGCAGTCGGCGAGTCTCGCCTGGTCACTGTGCCCGCTGCTGACGCAGGGGGCGGCCCGCGCTATCGAGGAACACGGTAGCGATGCGCTCAAGGCGCTGATGCTGAACAAGATGATTGCCGGTGAATGGACCGGCACGATGAATCTGACCGAGCCGCAGGCCGGTTCGGACCTGGCCGCCATTCGCTCGACGGCGGTGGCGGACGGTGATGGCTACCGGATCACCGGGCAGAAGATCTTCATCACGTGGGGTGACCACGAGATGACGGACAACATCATTCACCTCGTGCTCGCGCGGCTCGTCGATGCGCCGCCCGGCGTTCGGGGCCTGTCGCTGTTCGCGGTGCCGAAGCGGCTGATCGGCACGGACGGCGCGTTAGGCGAACGCAACGAGGTGTGGCCGGTGTCGGTCGAGCACAAGCTCGGTATCCACGGCAGTCCGACCTGCGTCCTGTCGTTCGACAATGCGTTCGGCTATCTCGTCGGTGAACCCAACAGCGGGCTGGCCTGCATGTTCACGATGATGAATCACGCGCGCCTCGGTGTCGGTCTGGAGGGTGTCGCGATTGCCGAGCGCGCCTATCAGCAGGCACTCGGCTATGCGCGCGACCGGGTTCAGGGGCAGAAGCCCGGCGGAAAATCCGGTGTGGCGATCATCGAGCATCCGGACGTGCGGCGGATGCTGATGCACATGAAGGCGCATATTGAGGCCATGCGCGGACTGGCTTATACCGCCGGCGCCCATCTCGATTATGCGCATCACTCGCCGGATGCCGCGAGCAGAGATCGCGAGCGGGCGAGGCTTGAACTGTTGACGCCGGTCGTCAAGGGCTGGTGCACCGAGACGGCCCAGTCGCTGGCGTCGATCGGGCTGCAGGTGCACGGTGGCATGGGGTACGTCGAGGAAACCGGCGCGGCACAACATCTGCGCGATGCGCGCATTACGACGATCTATGAAGGCACGACGGGTATCCAGGCGAACGATCTGATCGGACGCAAGATCCTGCGCGACGGCGGGCAGGCCCTGAGGGACCTGATCGGCGATATTCAGGCGACGGTCGACGGGCTGGATGCGGCCGACGAGCGGCTCACGGCGATTCGCGACGCGTTGCAGACGGGGGTCGGCGAACTGACCGCCGCCGCGCAATGGCTGGCCGAACATTTTGCCGATGATGCGGATACGCCGGGCGCCGTGGCATTCAATTTCCTGATGCTGATGGGCACCGTGTGCGGCGGCTGGCAGATGGCGCGCGCGGCCGCGGTCGCGGCGGGGCAGATCGATGCGGGTGCGGGCGACCGGTCGTTCTGTGCGGCGAAGATCGTGACGGCCCGCTTTTTCGCCGAGCAGGTGTTGCCGCTGGCCGGCGCCTACCGTGCCGCGATCGTTACCGGCGCCGGTACGACCATGGCCTTGGATGACGAGCAGTTCTGACCGTCGTTACGGATTCGTCGCGCCGAAGAAGGCCAGCACTGTCAGGTCTTCTTCGATATCGAAAAACGAGTGCTCGGCGGTGGCGCGGACATACAGAATCGAGCCGCGCTGAATGTCGTGGTCCTTGCCGTCGATCCTGAGCCGCGCGCGACCCTCGATGACGACATAGACCTCGTCCTCGAGATGCGGCGCCTGCATGTCTTTGGCGCCGGCGGGCAGGCGATAGATTGCCGAACTCAGGGCCGGTACGCGCAGGAACTCGTAGAAACGCGGCTCGGTACCGACGACCTTCGCCATGAGTTCGTCCAGGGAAAAAACCTGCCATGCGCTGTCGGTCATTGGGCGTCTCCCGATTCGTTGTTGCTGCAGATGATCCGGCAATCCGTCCGTCATCGCAACCGGATGCGCCCGTTCGCTGCATTCACCCGTCGCATTCAGGATAGAATCGCGTTCTTAGACGATCGACCACCAGCAGAAGCAGAGGCGAGACAGATGCGGTTCAGTTCCAGGCAGATCCATGCCGGCGTGACGCCCGACCCGGTGACGGGGTCGATCCTGACGCCGATCTACCAGACGACGGCCTATGTGCAGGATTCGGTCGACGAGTACATGGCGAAAGGGTACTCATACTCGCGATCCGGCAATCCGACCGTTCGGGCCCTGGAGCTGCGCATCGCCGACCTCGAGGGGGGCGCCGACTGCACCTGCTATGCGACGGGCATGGCCGCAATCAACTGCGTGCTGACGGCATTCCTGAACGCCGGCGATCATGCCGTACTGTCCGACGTGATCTACGGTGGCACCTATCGACTGTGCAACCAGATATTCGCCCGCTTCGGCGTCGAATTCAGTTTCGTCGACACGTCCGACGCGGACAACGTGCGCCGGAGCCTGCGCCCGAACACGAAGCTGATCGTGACCGAGACGCCGGGTAATCCAACGCTGAAGCTGACGGATATTCGCGCCGTATCAGACATCGCGCGCGCCGCCGGGATCCCGCATGCCGTCGACAACACGTTCCTGACACCGTACTTTCAGCGGCCGCTGGAGCTGGGGGCGGACCTTGTCATACACAGTACGACGAAGTATTTCGACGGGCACAATGCGACGGTGGGCGGCGCAGTCGTCGCGCGCACCGCCGAGCAAGACGAGGCATTGCGCTTCGTGCAGAATGCGTCAGGCATCATCATGTCGCCGCAGGTAGCCTGGCTGACATTACAGGGCAGCAAAACGCTGTCGGTGCGCATGGACCGGCAGTCCGAGACGGCGCTGCGGATTGCGACCTTTCTTACCGACCACCCGGCCGTCGAACGCGTCGGGTATCCGGGGCTCAAATCCTTTCCGCAGCATGAACTGGCGGTCTCGCAGGCGTCCGGGTTCGGTGCCATGGTCTGGTTCGAGGTCGCCGGCGGCGTGCGGTCCGGCAAGGCGCTGATGGATTCGCTCGAACTGTGGAGCCTCGCCGAGAGCCTCGGTTCCGTGGAGTCTCTCGTCACCCATCCGGCCAGCATGACCCATTCGGACGTCGAACCGGAGCAGCGCGCGCGGGCCGGCATTACGGACGGCCTGGTGCGCTTGTCAGTCGGGCTCGAGGACGCCGATGACCTGATTGATGCGTTGCGTGACGCGCTGGATGCGCTCGACTGAAGGCGTAGCCTGCCACTTGAAATTTTCCCGTCCATCCCCACGTTCTGGATACAGGGCGCGCACGCGTCCGGAAGTTTCAGACCTTGAGGAGGAATGGAAATGACTTTAGTAAACTGGAGCCCGTTCCGGGAATTCGATGACCTGTTCAGCCGTTACGGCGCGCTGCCGGCGCGGCGCTTCCGGTCCGGTAACGAGGGCAGTGAACGTGACACGGCGGCGTGGCGCCCCGTGGCCAATATTTCCGAGACGGACAAGGAATACCTGATCAAGGCCGAGTTGCCCGAGGTCCCGAAGGAAGACGTCGAGGTTTCGGTGCATGACGGCGTGATTACGATCAAGGGTGAGCGCCGGATCGAGAATACCGAGGAGAATGAAAGGCAGCACCGTATCGAATCGTTCTACGGCAGCTTTGCGCGCAGCTTCAGCCTGCCGGCCGATGCCAACGAGGGCGGGATCCATGCGGAGAGCCGGGATGGCGTGCTGAAGATTCATATCCCCAAGGCCGAGGTCGAGAAGCCCAAGGCCATCGATATCAAGGTCCGGTAAGCCCCCCTGCGTAACGGACCCGATACAACTGGCCGGGTGGAGAAGGGGGCGTCAACGCCCCCTTTTCTTTGCGGTTCGACGGCCGGCGTGCCGGCCCGATGCACGGTCAGTCGAGTCCGTAACGGCTGAACAGGTCGCGTTTGCGACCGAGCACCTTCGCGGCGAAAAAACGGCGCAGCATCTTGCCCGTCGTCAGCCAGGCGATGCGATGGCCGTAGCGATCGTTGCGCAATATCTCGTCGGTCAGCCACGGCGCGGCCGTCTCGACGTCGTCGCACAGAATATTGAGAATCGGTCGGATCTTCCGCCAATCTTCGGGCGTCATCTTCTTCTGTTCGGAGAACCAGTTGTCGGACAGCAACATGCCGGGACTGATCATGCCGATCATGATGCCCCGATCCCGGTTCTCCATCAGCAGATACTTCGTCAGTATCCAGATGGCCGCCTTCGTCGAACTGTAGACTGACATGTTTGGCGTCAGTCGCTTGCCGTCGAAGCTGCCGCCGAGCATGTTGTACAGCGCACCCGAACCCTGTTGGCGAAAACCGTTAATCGCGACCTGCGAACCGAAGATCGTGCCCTTGAGGTTACTGTCGATCAGCGTGTGCACGATAGCCTCCGGTGTGTCGTGCAACTCGTGACGGGCATCGGCCGTGCCGGCGTTATTGATCCAGAAATCAATCGGGCCGAGTTCGGCGCTGCCGCGATCCCACAGCTCCTGGATCTGGTCTTTGGCGGCAACGTCGCAGACTGCACCGGTCGCCGTGCCGGGGCCGATAGCGTTGAGTTCGGCGACGGTCCGGTCGATATCCGCCTGACCGCGTGCCGAGATGACGACCCGGTGGCCGCGGCGCACGAACGCCTCGGCCAGCCCGCGCCCGATACCCTTGCTACTGCCCGTGATGATGACGTTGGCCACGAATGGTTCTCCGGGATATGTCGCGGGCCGCGACTGCGGCCGGCGGCCAGCTAGGGGGACCGACCGGCGAGGATGTCGTCCAGAAAGTCCGCGCGGATGCGCTCCCACTCCATCTTGAGCCACGGCGTGAAGCGGTCGCCGTCGGCCGCAATCTCCCGCGTCAGCGTGTCCGGATCGACGTAGCGCCAGTCGACGATCTCATCCGGGTGGGCCGAGACCGCGCCGTCGGCGATCCCGGCAAACACGTGGCAGAACTCGTGTTCGCTGCCGGCGTCGCCATAGGTCGCCTGATACTGGAACTTGTACAGAAACCACACGTCGCAGTCGAGATGCAGTTCCTCGCGAATTCGTCGTCGCCCGGCATCCTCGATCGATTCCGACTGCCGCGGGTGACTGCAGCAACTGTTGGACCAGTACAGCGGCCACAGTGGCTTCTGTGCGCTGCGCTGCTGCAGCAACACCTGACCGTCCCGGTTGAACAGGAAGACCGAGAAGGCCCGATGCAACAAGCCGTCGCCTGCGTGACACTCTGCCTTGCTGCGAAAGCCGATGTCCCGATCGTGGGCGTCGACGAGGATCAGCGATTCGGTCGGGCTCGATACGGACTGGCGCGCGACACTCATTGTTTGTTGCCGACGACGACCGTCATCGCCTGGAAACCCTGACGTTCCATTGCGGCCTGCACCTCGTCCGCATTGTCGTCGCACAACGCGATGACCGCTCCGCCGCCGCCACCACCGGTCAGCTTGGCGCCGAGGGCCCCGGCCCGGCGCGCGACGCCGATCAGTCGTTCGAGCTCCGGCGTCGAGACCTGCAGCGCGTTGAGCAGTCCCTGACAAACGTTCATCAGTTCGCCGAGGGTGCGGATATCGTTGGTTTGCACGGCCGTAATGCCCTGCCGCACGAGTGCATCGATGTCGTCGAAGATCTTTTCGTAGAGTTTCGGTTGCCGGTCCCGCGCCTCACGCACATTGAGTACCGTCCGGGCCGTCAATCCCTCGTTGCGGGTCATGCCGATGACGAGCGACAGCGGTACCGGGATTTGCAGCTCCTCGACCAGGGGCGGGGTTCCCTTGCGGTAGACGAGCGGCTTGCCGTAAGTCGCCAGCGTGTTGTCGATACCGCTCGGCTGGCCATGCGCGACTTTCTCCGACTGGTAGGCCAGCGCGTTGACTTCCTCATCCGTCAGTCCGAGCCGGTAATGCAGATCCAGCGCGCGAATAATGGCCACTGCCAGCGCCGCCGAGCCGCCCATGCCCATGCCGCGCGGCACGTCGGGAAAAACCTCGATGCGCATGCCCCGGTTACCGAGGCCGAGCCGATCCATGATCAGGCCGGCGGCCTTCTCGAACGAGCGCCGTTGCTCGGGGGGCTTGGCGAGCTGGTACTCGATGCCCCAGCGGGGAATCAGCAGTTCGACGCCCTTGTCGTGATCCTCGACGACGGCACGCATCGTCAGCGGCAGCGGGCAGGCGATCGCATGCCGACCGTATACGACGGCATGTTCGCCGAGCAGGATGACCTTGCCGAAACCGACGCCGGTTTCCGTATCGGCTACCTGCGGCTCCGTCGCATCCGCGTCGCGCAGCTGGCCGAGGATTTCCTCGGCCTTCCAGACCTTGATGTCGCCACTGCGGACCAGTTGTTCCAGCGTCTCGTCGAACAGTTCCGGCGGGGCGCCGGCGGCCTTGACGACGCTGCGTGCATGCAGTGTCATGTGTCCGGTCTGAATGCCCTCTGTCGTCAGCGCCTTGAGCGCTGCAAAATTCTGCGCCAGGCCGACCGCGGCCATGACTTCGGCGAGTTCCGTTGCCGATTCGACGCCCATCATCCTGAGATTCATGGCCACGCCCGGATTCGATTCGAGCGGTGCGCCCACGATGCCGACCTTGATCGGCAGTTCGATGCGCCCGCGCAGATTGCCGTCGGCGTCCTTCGACCACTGCGTCAGCGATCCGTAACGGCCGTGCCGCGCGGCATATGCGTGCGCGCCCGCCTCAATGGCCCGCCAGTCATTGCCGGTGGCCAGCGCGACGGCGTCGATGCCGTTCATGACGCCTTTATTGTGGGTCGCGGCACGATACGGGTCGACGTGCGCGAAGTCCGCGGCGATGATGATGCCGTCACGAACGCGCTTCCCGTCATAGCCCTTGCCCGCCAGTTGCTCGACCGTGAGCGTGACTTCGGCGGTTGCCAGGGCGCGATCGGTCAGGTTCGACAGGATGCGCAGGAACACGTTGCCCTCGGTGATCGTTTCGATCAGCGGTGCCACGCCCTCGCACATGCCGTTGACCAGGTTGGCGCCCATCGCATCGCGCGTGTCCACGAGCAGGTGCACGACGAGCATCTCGCCGTTCGTCGATTTCAACGGGTAGCTGGCAATCTCGATATCCACGGCGCCGCCGCCGCGCGCCACCATGCGCGGGTGGAAACTGTTGGCCAGATCGAGTATTTCCTGCTTGTGTTCCAGCACGGCTGCCCGGGCGCGGGTCATGTTTGGCGGATCGATGATCTGGATCTGTCCGATCAGGATCGGATCGGTCGAGGTGGTGGTGAATCCGCCCGAGCCGCGCGACAGTTTGGCGGCGGCGCTCAGCGCCGCGACGATCGATGGTTCCTCGACGACCAGCGGAATGACGTATTCCTTGCTGTTGATCAGGAAATTCAGTCCGAGGCCGATCGGCAGGCCGAGCACGCCGATGACGTTCTCGATCATCTTGTCGGCGGCGTTGACGCCCAGTGTCGTTTCGCCGGACAGCAGGCTGTCGAGATCCCGGTCCGTCAGCAGCCCCTGGTCGCGGACCGCGCGGACACGCTCGTCGACGCTCATCTTGTAAAAACGAGGAATTCTCGATCCGGCCACTTTTCACTCCGTCACGCTGGTGTTCAGGCACCTTTATATAAGGTGCTTTCAATGGCCGCAACAAGGCGGCATGGACCTTCGCCTGCATTATTCATGAAGGATCGCCGTTGTGCCGCCACGGGCCGGCACAACCGAGACAGGCGCCCGCCGAATATACAGACTGTTAAGTTCTCGTGTTGTCACGAGGCTCGACTCAGTATGCGATTGGCCGCAGTCGGCGCCGCCTTCATGAATAATGCACGCTAGCAGCATTCGTCGTCAGCTGCCAAGGGGATTCGTGCAACAGTGCACCGCCGGCCGTGACGGGACGGGTGCAAAGGCCCCGTCGCGATGCGACAATAACCCGACCAGCAGCCTGTTGAGTAGCCGAACCCGGACGGTGCATGGAAAAAATCTGGCTCAAGCAATATACCGAGGGCGTGCCGCACGAGCTCGACCTGGATCCGGCCGAATCGCTGCTGGATCTGTTCGGCAGCGCCTGTCGTCGGTTTCCCGACCGGATTGCCTATTCGAACCTCGGTGCGTCGCTGACCTACGCCGAACTCGATGACCTGACGAAGCGCTTCGCGGCCTGGCTGCAGACCGAGGGCCGCCTCTCGCGAGGCGATCGCATCGCGATCATGATGCCGAACCTGCTGCAGTATCCGGTCGCGTTGTTCGGGGCGCTGCGGGCCGGTCTGGTCATCGTCAACGTGAACCCGCTGTATACGCCGCGGGAACTTGAGTATCAGCTGATCGATTCGGGCGCGCGGGCGATCGTTATCGCCTCGACGAGCGCCGCCACGCTGGCCGATGTCATCGGTGAAACCGCCGTGGATCGCGTCATCGTCACGGACATCGGCGACCTGCTGCCGTTCCCGCGGCGGCAAATCGTCAATTTCGCCGTGCGCTATATCAAGCGCAGGGTGCCGGCCTGGCGAATCGCCGGTGCCGTCGGATTTCGGCAGGTGCTCGAGACCGCGCCGGACGGGTTTAGCGAGGAGCGGATGACCGGTGCGGACCTGGCCGTTCTGCAATACACCGGCGGCACGACGGGCCGGGCCAAGGGGGCGATGCTCCACCATCGCAACCTCGTCGCCAACGTGCGTCAGCTCAATGCGTGGTTTGCGGCGGGCATCGAGGAGGGTCGCGAGCTGATCGTCACGGCGCTGCCGCTGTATCACGTCTATGCATTGATGTGTAACTGCCTGTGCTACCTGAGCCACGGCGGGCACAACCTGCTGATCACCGATCCGCGCGACACAGCGGCGTTCGTTCGCGAGATGAAAAAATATCCGTTCACGGCGATTACCGGCGTCAATACGCTGTACCAGAGCCTGGTCAATTATCCGGACTTTGCCGGTGTCGATTTCTCCCATCTGAAGATCGTTTCGGCGGGCGGCATGGCCGTGCTCGACGATACGGCACGGCAATGGTTTGATGTCACCGGAATGGTTATCACCGAGGGGTACGGCCTGTCCGAGACATCGCCGGTCATCACCTCCAATCCGATGGGCCTGACGGAGTTTCGCGGCAGCATCGGGCTGCCGCTGCCGAGCACCGATGTTTCACTGCGGGACGAGAGCGGTAGCGAGATGCCGATCGGCGAAGCCGGCGAGCTGTGCGTCCGTGGACCGCAGGTCATGTCCGGTTACTGGAACAACCGCGAGGCGACGGCCGCCGTGATGACCGATGACGGTTTCTTTCGGACGGGTGATATTGCCGTCGTCGACGAACAGGGATATTTCAGGATCGTCGATCGCAAGAAAGACATGATCATCGTTTCCGGTTTCAATGTGTACCCGAATGAGGTCGAAAACGTCGTGACGATGCATCCCGACGTGCACGAGGCCGCGTGCATCGGCGTACGCGACGAACGCGGGCGCGAGGTCGTCAAGATCTTTGTCGTGCTCAGGCCTGGTGCCGTCGTCGATGTCGACACGATTCGCGCCTTTTGCCGGGAGCGGCTTGCCGCGTACAAGGTCCCGAAGCTCGTCGAATTCCGCGCGACGTTGCCGAAATCGGCGGTGGGCAAGATCCTGCGGCGCGAGTTGCGCGACGCAGAGTCCTGAGCGCCGGCCAGCGCTATTTCTTTGCGCGTGCCGCGGCCGCGTGCTCGACGGCTGCCCAGTGATCGTCATGGGTCCACGCTGCGACAAAGCGCGATTGCTCGACGCTCGACAGCGTCTGGTGCAACTCGCGGCGATGCGCTGCCGTGAGCGCCTTGAACCCTGCGACAACCTGGCGGCTGCGATCGACGTATGGCCGCAGGAAGGCCATGAGGCAGGCGTCGAGCGCTTCGTCGTTCGCACATACCCGATCGAACAGGCCGATCGACAGCGCCTCGTCCGCCGCCAGTCGCCGCGCGCTGATCAACAGGTCCAGGGCGCGCCGGTTGCCGACCGCCGCGATCAGGTCGATGCCCCCGCCCCAGGCGGTTGTGACGCCGAGTTGTCCCTGCAGGAAGCCGATTTCGGCCGTGGCCGCCGCGATGCGCAGGTCGCAGGCCATCGCCAGTTCCGCACCGCCGCCGAGCGCCAGACCATTCAATGCGGCGACGACCGGCAGCGGAAATGCGCGGACCTGGTCGAGTGCCCGGCGTCCGCGCCGGGACATCGCCTCGGCATCTTCCGTTGAGCGAATCGCCGCCAGTTCATCGAGGTCGCCGCCGGCCGCAAAGCAGCGGTCACCGCTTGCGGTAATGACGGCGATGCGCAGCGAAGCGTCTGTCGCATGTGCAGCTAGCGCCGCGCCGAGCGCATCGAGCAGATCCATGCGCAACGCATTGCGCTTTTCGGGTCGGTTGATCGTCAGCGTCAGGATGCGATCGCGTCGTTCGACGAGCAGGGCTGGGGCGGACACCGCGGTATCCGGATCAGAAGTACAGCCGCATGATGCATTCGGCAACGCATGCGGGACGATCCTCGCCCTCGATCTCGACCGTGTACTGTTCGGTCAGTTGCAGGCTGTTCTTGATCTCTTCGGCGGCGACCAGCTTGCAGCGTGCGCGAATCCGGCAGCCGGTCTTGACCACGTTGGTGAATCGCAGCTTGTTCAGTCCGTAGTTGAGTACGTTCTTGACGCCGGGAAACAGGGGTTCGTCGCCGTCGACGAGGCCGCGCAGTAACGGATACAGTGACATCGTCAGATAACCGTGCGCGATCGTCGTGCCGTAAGGCGACTCTTCCCGCGCGCGCTTTTCGTCGACGTGGATCCACTGCTTGTCGCCGGTCGCGTTGGCGAACATGTCGATCAGTTCCTGAGTGACCGGCATCCAGTCACTGAGATGGGTCTCTTTGCCGATCTGCTGCTGCAGGTCGGCCAACACTTCCGCTAGTGGCATTGCTTGATCCTCTCGTCGCGCGCTCATCGCCGGCGTATCGGCTGAGGATGCTAGCAGATCTGCCCGGCAGCGTGTTGGAATCGACCGTGGCGACAGGCTAGTCAGTATCCGGGGTCGCGGTGCCGTGGGTGGTGTCGATGATCTGCAGTGCTTCGCGCTGCGGGAAACGCCAGCGCACACTCACGGCCCAGAGCATCACGACTGCGTTCAGCCCGCCCATCAGCAGAAACGGTGCGCCGGGCCGCCACCAGTCGTACAGCAGGCCGCCGAGCAGTGAGCCGATCATCGTGCCGACCGCGCCGCAGAAATTCCAGACGCCGATCGTCGCGCCGGTGATTTTCGGATCCGCTTCCTGTCCGATCAGCGTCGTGCCGGCGAGGATCGCGCTGATCTGACCGATACCGAGCACCAGTGCGATCGCGATGGCGCCTTCGCCGAGCGGACTGTGCTGCAGACCGAAGGCGATATAACCGACCGCCGCGAGCCCCATGCCGATCACCAGCGCGGTCACGCGATTAATGCGGTCGTTCATGATGCCGATAATCGGCGAGGCGAGCAGCGCCGAGGTCTGGATCAGGGCGAAGATGATCGTCGCCCGGGCCAGTGCGTTTTCTTCGAGCATGCCGTCGGCGATGCCGGCCTGCGTGCCCCACAGCGACACATAGGTGCCGATAACGACGACGTCGCCGCGCGCCGCGAACGCCGATGCGTAGGACACCGCGATGCGCGGATTGCGCGCCGCCCCGAACCCTTGCCGGAGTAGTTGCAGCAGCGATTGCTGGTTCGGCGCGTGCGTGCCCCGGTCGCCGCCCCGAAAGCCCAGATAGACGATCAACGCGCTGACCAGCGCGACGGCGCCGATGACGCCCATCGCGATGCGCCCGGCGGGCACCTGGCCGTAACCGGCCGCGACGAGCCACTTGGGCAGGTTGCCACCGATGGCCGTCAACAGCAGGATGCCGAAGCCGTTCAGCACACCGGCCATGGCGATCAGCTTGCCGCGTGATTTTTCTTCGGGATAGTCGGCCAAAAAGACCGACATGCCCGACACCAGCGCTGCGGCGCCGACGGCGTAGAACGCACGGATCACGATCAGTCCGGCAATCGACGATGCCCACGGATAGACCATGAGTCCGGCGCCCGCGATGATGAACCCGGCCGTCGTGACGCGGCGCCGGCCGATACGGTCCGCCAGTGCGCCGGCCGGTCCGGTCAGCGCGATCATGATGATCTCGTGCAGGATCGCGAGGTATCCCGAGATCGAACCGTGTTGCTCGGTCGGAATATTGAGGATCGCCGTCAGGATATAGGGCTGGATGAAATTGATGACGACGAGGAATGGTATCCCCGTGATGCAGGCGAACAGGATGGTCATCCCGTGGGTAGTAGTCAGTCCGGGCTTGAGCCGGATATAACCGAGCAGCCGGATGCCTCGGGGTTCGGACGACATGCAGATCTCCGTAAGCCGGCCCGTGTCAGGCGCCGCCATGACGTGTGCCGTGGTGCTTGATTGGCCATTAGCCATAAGCGATGGGCAATTGGCGATGGGCAATTGGCGACTCCGGAGCATCGGATGACCGACATCAGCCCAGCCGCATCAGGGGCGTGAGTGTAGACGATTGTTCCCGATGAGTTGTAACAGATTGTTTCGCTGCGACGGCCAGGCACAGACGCCGCGACGGGCCCCGTGACGGCGATATGCCGACCATGCGCCGCGGAACTTAATTCGGTTCGGGCTTGCCAAAACGGGTCGGCGCCCCGTTTGGGGCGATATAATGACGGCTGACGTCATCGCCCACGAGCGAGTGCCGCTATGAATGTAAGACATCACCCGGCCGTGCAGATCATTCCCATTGCGGTCCTGTTGCTGGCCGGCTGTAACACGAGCCTGTCGGTGCCCGGCGACCAGGGCAGCACCCCGGTCGGTACACAGGGCGGATTTCCGACCATCCCGCCGGCCGGCGGCAGTTCGGGTAACCCTGCGGGCGACCCAATGGGCGACACGCCCGGGGGCATGGTCGGCGGCACGGAGGGTTCTCCGGCCGGCATGCCGTCCGGCAGCACGGGCGGCGGCATCGGTTCGGGCGATCTCGACGAAGTCCTCGATAAGTCGCTCGGTGATTTCGACAAGCAGATGGGTCGCGAGCGGTCCGGCGTCATGACCGGCGGTCAGGGCACCGGCGGTGCGGCCGGGCGACGCGAAGACGCCGACGAGTCCGCCGTGCGGACCGCGGGCATGCGCGGCGGCGGCAGCGGCAGTACGGGCGGTGCGAGTTCATCAGGGGCGTCGGGTGAGGGCGGCTCGGCAGGCTCCCGGTCCGGCGGCAGCACCGGGTCGGCGGGCGAATCGGACGGCGGGTCGCGCGGTGGCGACGCGGGCGGCAGCGACACAACGGGCGCCGGCGGCGCCGAGGCGGGCGAAGAGCGCGTGGCTGATCTGCCCAAGGATATTACCGTCGATGAAAGCGCCGAAGACCAGGTTGCCCGACAGATTCGTGAGGCCGCGCAGGCGGAAAAGGACCCGGTGATTCGGGATGCACTCTGGGAAGAGTACAGAAAACACATGGGCATGAAGTAACGCGTCGATATGCGCAACGTGCAACGACAATTGCATCGACTCCTGCGCCTGGCCGCTCTCGTGACGCTGGCCCTGTGCGTCGGCGCCTGCGCGGGTTCGCGCACCGTGACGTATGACACCGTGGATGTGATTCGCGCCGAATCGGAGGTGCCGCTGCACGAATTGCTGGATGTGGGCATCCTGATCTTCGATCCGGGCGTTGCCGAGTCGCAGGATGACCCGGAAGACAACGTGTTCCCCGATGTGCGGCGCGCCGAGGCCCGGTATATGCCGTATCACCTGAAGAAAACCCTCGAGACGACCGGACTCTGGGGGTCGGTATGGGTGTTTCCCGAGCGTTCCGAGGCCGTCGACCTGCTTATCTGGGGGCGCATTGAGCATTCGGACGGACTCGAGGTCAAATTGACCGTCGGTGCGTGGGATTCGACGGGCAAGGAATGGTTGAACAAGACGTACAAGGATCGTGTTCCGCAGAAGGCCTATTCGAAGTACCGCGACCGGACGGTTGATCCGTATCAGAACATGTACAACGAGATCGCCAATGATCTGCTCGAGGTGCGTCGCCGGCTTTCCGCAAAGGAATTGCGGACGCTGCGTGATGTCGCCGAGCTGCGGTTCGCGGCCGATCTCGTGCCGTCGGCGTTCGGTGATTACCTCGAGAAGGATGACGGCATTTACGAGATTCGCCGGCTGCCGGCCGCCGAAGACCCGATGGTGCAGCGGGTACGCGCCGTGCGGGACCGCGAATATACGTTCATCGATACGTTGAACGAGTATTACGCCAGTCTCTACTACGAGATGTCATCGCCGTACGAAGACTGGCGCAAGATGTCGCGCGAGGAGACGCTCGATTACCAGGAGCTCAAGCGCGCCGCGCGGCTGCGCCAGCTGATGGGGCTCGCCGCGATCCTCGGCGCCGTGGCCTACGAGGCCGAGGGCGGCAATAACTCCGCTATCACGACCACGGGAGTCATCATGGGCGTGCAGGGCATCGTTGCGGGATTTGAGAAGTCGGCCGAGGCGCGTGAACACAGCGAATCATTGCGTGAACTGGGCGAGTCGTTCGACTCTGAGGCCGAGCCGCTGGTTATCGAGGTCGAGGGGCAGACGCGACGACTGACCGGGACGGCCGAGCAGAAGTATCTCGAGTGGCGCCGACTGCTGCACGAGATCTATTCTTCCGAAACCGGGTTCGTCACGGCAGGCGAGGCGCCGGAGGACGCACCCCCGGCTTCGGTCAACTGATGCTGCGACCGGCTCCCGGTCAGGTGTGGTCCGACCGATTCCAGTTAATTCGTGAAATCGGCCGCGGGGCGAGCGGGCGTGTCTGGCTGGCCGAAGATCGATCAGTCGGATCACGTGTGGCCATCAAGATACTCGACCCGGCGCTGGCCGGGTCGCCGGATGCCGTCGCGCTGTTGCAGGAGGAGTGCCGCAAGGCCGGCGTCCTGCGTCACCCGAATATCGTTCGCGTCGATGGGTTCTTTGCCGTCGACGACGGCTGTTTTATCGCGATGGCCTATGTCGACGGACGCCCGTTGACACAGTGGCGCGATCGGTCTGTGGCGTCCGTCATCGATTGCGCGCTGGGTCTGTGCGATGCGCTCGAGCACGCGCACCTGTCGGGCATCATTCACCGCGATCTCAAGCCGGCCAACGTGCTGCGTGACGACGACGGGCGTTTCTACCTGACCGACTTCGGCATCGCCGGCACGATCGCCCCCACGATCACCGGAGCGGGTGCAACGATCGATCCGCGCGGCGGAGGATCGCTTCCCTATATGAGTCCGCAGCAGCTCGCCGGCGACCCGGCGAGCGTCGCCGACGATGTCTACGGATTCGGCGCACTGCTGTATGAGTTGCTGTCAGGTGCGCCGCCGTTTCATCCGGCGCCGACAGCGCAACGGGTGCGCACGGAACGGCCGCCGCCGCTGACGGTCGATCCGGCCAACCAGGCGATCCCGTCGTCCCTGTCCGCGCTGGTGCTGGCGATGCTGAATAAGGAACCCGGGCGTCGTCCCGCGGGCATCGCCGCCGTGCGTTCGGCGCTGAAGGAAATCCATACCGCCGCGCCCGGTGCCGAGACGATCCGGCCGCAACGGCGTGCCGCGCCGGGCGAATCCGTCGCGGCGCCGGCAACCCCCGTGCCGCTGCTGCCCGATCGGCGCGGCTTCTCGCCGACCGTTGTGTTTGCGGCGCTGGCCGCTCTCGTGGCCGTGGCGGCCGGCGTCGTGTTCTGGTTGCCGACGTTCGTCGCCGAGCGCGGCGCGCCGGTCGCCGAGCCGCCGGTGGCACGGGTGCCCGAGCCGGCGGCGGACCCCGGGACCGACGTCGATCCGGCGACGCTCGCCGCGCAACGTCAGCGCGCCGACGAGGCGCTCGGCGAAGTGCTGGCAATTGACGAGCGTTTGCGTGCCATCGGCGTCGATTTGTGGGGCGGTGACGACTGGGCGTCGGCCCGCGCGTTCATGGCCGCCGGCGATAACGCTTACCGTGAGCGTGAGTTCGTGACGGCGCTGCGCGAACATCGCCGTGCGCTCGAGTTGCTGCGGCTGCTCGATGCGCGTGCGCCGGAGGTGTTTGCGCGCGCGCTGGCCGATGGGGAGCAGGCACTGCTCGCGCGCGATCAGCCGGCGGCGATCGGTCAGTTCGAGATCGCGCTGGCGATAGAACCGCTGCGGCCGGAGGCGCAGCGCGGCCTGGAACGCGCGCTGCGTCTGGATCGTGTGCTGGACATCATGGGCCGGGCGATCGCCGCCGAACGCGCCGGCGAATGGTCGGCGGCGCGGGCGTTCTTCGACGAGGCCATCGCGCTCGATCCCGACTGGCAACCGGCCGCTGACGGGGTCGCCCGCATGCGCGCCGAGTTGGCGCGGCTCGATTACGAGACGCAGATGGCCGCCGGTTTTGATGCGCTGCAACGCGAGGCCTTTGCGCCGGCCCGGCGCGCCTTCGAAGCAGCGTTGGCGATGCGGCCCGGCGACCCGGCGGCGCAGGAAGCGCTGCGCCAGGTGGATGCCGACGCGAGACTGCGTAAGATCGAGGCGCTGCGTGCTTCGGCGCGTGCCGCCGAAGCCGGGGAACGCTGGACCGCAGCCGTGCAGCATTACGTCGAGGTACTGGCGACCGATCCGAAGATCGACGCCGTGCGTGCGGATCTGGCCCGCGCCCGCGCGCAGGCGCGGCTCGATGCTGATCTGAACGGCGCCATCGCGGTCGCCGATCGCTTCTACGAAGACTCGGTGGCAACACAGGCAGCGGCCGTGCTGGCTGAGGCGCGCGCCATCGAATCGCCCGGCCCGGCGCTGACGGACAAGGTGCAACGACTCGATACGCTGCTGCGTGTTGCCGCCCGGCCGGTGCCGGTCCGGTTCCGGTCCGACAACCTGACGGACGTCGTGATCTACAAGGTCGGCCGGCTCGGCACCTTTGAGGCGCGCACCCTCGATCTGCGACCCGGCGCCTATGTTGCCGTCGGCACGCGCGACGGCTACCGGGACGTGCGTCGGTCGTTTCGCGTGATTGCCGACGGGTCGATGCCGCCGGTCGTCCTGCGTTGCGAGGACCCGATTTAATGGCCCGCGCCGTTATCGTCGATGCGGGCGGCGAGCGCGCCGCCGATCACTGGCCGTTGCGGATCGGCAGCGCGCCCGGCGTGGATATTCAGGTCGGTGGCGCGGCAACGGACGGCGACATCGCGCGGCTGGACGTTCTCGATCAGCGACTGTTTCTGCAGCGCATCGGTACCGCGACCGGCGTGACCGTCAACGACGAACCGGTGACATCGAATCGCTGGCTCGTCGATGGCGATATCGTTACCGTACGTGGCGTCACAATTGCGTGTGAGCTGACCGCGGACACGATGCGGCTGCGCGTCGGCGCGCGGCCGGCGGACTACCCGACGCTGCCGCCGGATCGCGTCATGCGCGACGACGCGTCGACCGCTGCCGATCTGCGTATCCGGCCTGCCGTAAGCGAGGCGGCGGGTAACGGGGTGGCGCCGCCGGCGGTCCGCGAGCAGGCCGCCGGCGCGCGGCGAACCTGGTGGATCGGCATGGGAGCATTGTCGCTGTTGCTGCTCGTCGCCGGCTACCTGTTTACGTCGAAGGCCGTGTTCATTGATGCCGAGCCGCCCGAAGCAAATATCCAGATTGCCGGGGGCTGGTTCAAGCTGCGGTTCGGTGAGCGCTTTTTGTTGCGCCCTGGCACTTACCACGTGATCGCGTCGGCCGAGGGCTATGCGCCGTCGCGGTCGCAGTTCGTCGTCGATGATGCCGACAGCCAGTCTTTCGCGGTGGTTCTGGAGAAGTTGCCGGGCCGCCTCATCGTGGCGACGCGACCGCCCGTCGATGCGCGCGTGTCAATCGACGGGCAACTCGCCGGCCTGTCCGCCGCCGGGCCGCTGACCGTAGCCGCCGGCCCGCACGCGGTGCGACTCGTCACCGAGCGGTTTCTCGACTTCGACACGACCGTCGACATCGAGGGTCGCGGCATGGAGCAAACTCTTGACGCCGAACTTATACCCGGCTGGGCCGATGTGACATTTGCGACCCAACCGGCGGGTGCGACGATTTTCGTCGACGGCGTTGCCGCCGGACAGACGCCGGCGACGGTTCCGGTTATGGCCGGCGCCCACGACATTGAGGTCCGCCATCCCGGCCGCAAGACCTGGCGGCGACCGCTGGTGACGGTCGCGGGCGCGGCGCAGGCGTTTACGGATATCGCCCTCGATGAGGTCGACGGCGTGCTGTCGGTGACGACGCGTCCCGGCGACGCTGCTGTCAGTGTTGACGGGCGTTATCGCGGCCGCACGCCCGTTGAAGTCGAACTGGCGCCCGGCGCTGCGTACAACGTGCTCGTGACCAAGCCGGGTTTTGCGCCGGTTAGCCGGACCGTGCGGATCGACGGGCGCACGGGCGCATCGCTGCAACTTGATCTCGAGGCGCGGACCGGCGTCGTCACGGTGTCGAGCATCCCGCCGCAGGCCGAGCTGTTCGTTGACGGGCGGCCGGCGGGCCGGACGGGGCAGAGCCTGACGTTGCCGGCGCGGCCGCATAGCATCGAGATTCGCCATCCCGGCTATGCGCCGTTCACCGCGCAGGTAACGCCGAAGCCGGGCCTGCCCGAAACGCTCGACGTCCGGTTGCTGACGCCCGACGAGGCCGTGCTCGCGGCCAAACCACAGGTTGTCACGACGGCGCAGGGCGCGTCGTTGCGGCTGCTGGGCGGCGGCCGTTTCGACATGGGTTCGCCGCGCCGCGAGCAGGGACGTCGGCCGAACGAGTCCCGCTATGGTGTCCGGCTGACGCGGCCGTTCTACCTGGCCACGCACGAGGTCACGAACGCACAGTTTCGTGCGTTCAAGCCCAAGCATACGTCGGGCGCCGAGAAGTATGGTCCGCTCGGGTACGACGCCCATCCGGCCGTCATGCTGAGCTGGGAGGAGGCGACCGGCTACTGCAACTGGCTGAGCGCCAAAGACGGTCTGCCGTTTGCGTACGTCGTGACGGATGGGGCGATTGTCCTGGCGTCGCCGCCGAACAACGGATACCGCCTGCCGACGGAGGCCGAATGGGTGTGGGCGGCGCGCTACGACGGCGCGGGCACGCCGCGCCGGTATCCGTGGGGCGATGACATGCCGCCCACCGGAAAGGCCGGAAACTTCGCTGACCTATCCGCGCGTAGTATTCTGACCAACGTGTTGAGCAACTATAACGACGATTATCCGGTCACGGCGCCGGTCGGCAGCTTTGCGGCAAATCCGGCCGGCCTGTTCGACCTGGGCGGTAATGTCGCCGAATGGGTCAATGACCGCTACGGGATCCGGACCGGCGGCGCCGGTGTCGAGGCCGACCCGTTCGGGCCGGCCGACGGACCGTATCATGTTGTTCGCGGTTCCGGCTGGCGGCATTCGAGCATCGGCGAACTGCGCCTGGCCTATCGCGATTTCGGCGATCGCGGTCGGCTCGATGTCGGGTTCCGAATTGCGCGCTATGCCGATCCGGTGACCGCGGAGAATCGTTGACATGCGAATTTCGCGTACGTGGCTGCTCATGATCGCTTTTGCCGCTGTTGCGCATGCAGAAGATGCGCCACAGACACCGTCGGAACCGGCGGCTGCCGAGTCGGAGTTGCCGTCGGCGGCCGAGATCGATACGCAGATCAGCGAGATCGAGCGTGACGTCAGCGGCGCCGACGAGGTCGAGGAGTTTGTCCCGAAGAAACCGTTATCGGCGGACAAGGCAATATCGCTGCCGTCCGATATTTAGGGTGTTGCGGAACCCGTTGAGCAAGAAGCACCAACTATGAAAAGCAGTTTTTCTACCGAGTTCGTGTTCCAGTTGTTTTCGCTGATTATCGCGATCATCGTCGTACATACGGCTTACGTCGGCGTCATTCGACCGAATGCTGCCGCGGTTATCGAGGAGCAGCGCGTCATGATGGCGCAGGATCCCGACTATGTGTCGGAGCGTTCCGGCTTCGTGATCGTCAAGGATTTCGAGCAGGAAGCGTGTTTCGTGCTGATGTTCTGGGCTCTGTCGATCATGGGTTACAAGGCATGGGGAGCCAGCCGGGAAAAAGCCTTGCTCAACCTGGATCTCGTGCCGGTCAGCGACGGGGTGCGGATTCTGCCGGAGGACAGTCGGGAATATGCCCGTCCGCTGCAGGCGTTGCCCGAGTCGCAACGAAGCCTGCTGCTGCCGCGGGCGTTGCTGGGCGCGCTGGGCAGGTTCGGAGCCACGCGCAATGTACAGGATGTGTCGTCGTCGACGCACACGCTCGTGACCTCGGAGGCCGAGCGCCTCGAGTCGGAATTGTCGATGATTCGCTATATCGCGTGGGCGATTCCGTCGATCGGGTTTATCGGCACCGTGCGGGGCATCGGCGCCGCGCTGGGCCTGGCACATCGTGCTGTCGACGGCGACATCAGCGGCGTCTCGCAGAGCCTGGGCACGGCCTTCAACTCGACGTTCATCGCTTTGCTGATCAGTATCTTCCTGATGTTTCTCGTGCATCAGTTGCAGCTGCTGCAGGAACGCCTGGCATTCGACGCCGAGAGCTATGTCGATCAGCGCCTGATCCGACACATGCATGCCGACTGATGCCGCGAACCGGTTCCGGACCCATGACGACAATTGCAATCGACCTCAATGATGCCGGGATCGTTGCGGTCGGGCGTGACGGACGGCTTGAGTCCGGCGACCGGTTGGTGCCGGGGTATGCGGCCGTCGACGACGGTGCGCCCGTATTCGGTGCCCAGGCCTATCGCCGTTTGCGACTGACGCCACGCGCTATTCATCGTTTTTTCTGGCACGAAATGTCAGCGGCGCCGATGGCGCTGGTGGCCGGGCCATTCTCGACGTCCGTGGACCTCGTGCACGCACACCTTAAGTCGCTGTGGCAACGGTGGTCGGCCGGCGTCGACGCCGTGATTCTCGTCGTGCCGGCGAACTGGTCTAATAATCAGCTCGGCCTGCTGCTCGGCATTGCCGAAGAGCTCGGCATGCCGGTCATCGGTCTTGTCGATCGCGCGGTCGCGGCGACCCGCTGTCGCTATGGCGTCGATACGTTGTGGCATATAGATCTGTCACTGCACGATGCGACGGTCACCCGGCTCGGACAGGAAGGCGCGTGCGCTGTCGTGGACCGACAGACGATCGACGGCATCGGCGCCGAGCGCCTGCGACGTGCCGGCGTCGAATATATCGCCGCGCAATTTCTGACCCGGACCCGGTTCGATCCGTTGCATGATGCGACCACGGAGCAGGCGTTGTATGACGGGTTCGATGCCTGGATGAGCGCGCTGCAACGCGAACCCGCGGTGACCGTGACCCTCGAACAGGGCGGCGACAAGTATGCCGTCGACGTCGAGCGTGACGGGCTGGCACGTGTGCTGGCGGATAGTTGCGAGCCGATCTGGCAACATATGCGGGGGCGGATGCCGGTCGATGCGCAGGCCGTGATCCAGGTATCCGACCGGTTTGCCGGACTCCCCGGACTTGTCGCTGCGCTCGATCGGTTGCCGCGCGTCAAGACGTATATTCTCGAACCCGACGCGGCCGCGCGCGGCGCGCTGGCCCGGGCCGGCGAGTTCCAGTCCTCCGCTGACGGCGTGCCGCTGAAGACGTCGTTGCGCTGGGATCGCGCCGACGTCGAGGTGACGGTGGCGCGGCCTGCGTCGCCGGCGACGGCGGGCGCGCCGACGCATATCCTGTACGGCGAGCGTGTCTACCGCATCGGCTCGCGGGCCCTGAGCGTCGGGGCCGACCTCGCGCCCGGAGAATACGGGATTTGCCTGGCGGCGGGAGTCGGGGGCGTATCGCGCCGTCATTGTCAGATCGAGGCCGGGCCGGAAGGGCTGCAGCTGATCGATCACAGTCGCTTTGGGACCCGGCTCAACGGCCACGTTATCGAACGGTCGGCGACCCTGCAGGCCGGGGATGTGATCGGCATCGGCACCCCGCCGGTCGAACTGCGGGTCGTCGCCGAGGCCGCAGCGCCGGAGCGAGACGATGGCGCGTAGGCGGTTCAATGTATTCAGCGTGGCGTTTCTCGACGTCATGGCCTGCGGACTGGGCGCCATTGTTCTTTTTTATATGATCATCAATGCGCAGGTGGCCGCGCGCGCAGACCTGGCCAACGAAGAACTGCTGGCCGAGACCAGCCTGCTCGAAGAGGAGGTATTCGACGGCCGCAAAGATCTTATTCGCGTCCGGACGACGCTTGAGGAACGCGAGCGCAAGAGCGCTTCGGCGCGTGCGGAATCCGAAGCGCTGCAACAGAGGCTCGAGCGGCTGCTCGAAGAGATCGAACGGACCGAAGCACAGGCCGTGGCGCAGGTGGACAGCGTCGAGAAACTGACATCCGATGTCGAACGCCTCGCACAGGCGAAGCAAAAGCTGCTCGCCGATATCGCGGCGCCGGGCGAGCAATCGGGTCAGCGCATCCGCAGTTTTGTCGGCCAGGGCAACCGCCAGTACCTGACCGGAATGAAGATGGGCGGCAAGCGCGTCCTGATTCTTGTCGATGCATCGGCCAGCATGCTCGGGACGAACTATGTCAACGTCGTTCGTTTCCGCGCCATGGATGACGAGCGCAAGCGACAGGCGCCGAAATGGCAGCAGGCCGTCGATACGGTTGACTGGCTCACGACCAAGCTCCAGCCGGGGACGAAGTTCCAGATCTATCGGTTCAGTGAAAACGTGGCCAGCGTCGTGCCGGATTCGACCGGCGAATGGCTCGTCGTCGACGACGGCACCGGCATCGACCGCGCCGTTAATGCATTACGCAAGGTCACGCCGGGCGACGGCAGCAATCTGTACCGGGCGTTTCGGTCGATCCGCGACCTCGAGCCGCTGCCGGACAACGTGTACCTGCTGACCGATGGCCTGCCGACGCAGGGCCGGACCGTGCCGGCAAAACCGGAACTGGTCAGCGTCCGGCGCCGCATCGATCTGTTCGACAAGGCGAAGGGGGAGTTGCCGGGACGGGTGCCGGTCAACGTGCTGTTGTATCCGATGGACGGCGATCCGGATGCGGCCGCGCACTTCTGGCGGCTGGCGGTCGAACGCGGGGGTTCGTTCATGGCGCCGTCCCGGGACTGGCCCTGAGATGGCGAAGATGCGGAAAGAGCGAGATACCGAGACCTTCAGCCTGTCGTTTCTTGATGCCGTGACCTGTGCGTTCGGCGCCGTGATCCTGCTGCTCGTGTTGACGAAGATATACGAGCCGCAGATTATCGAGCGCAGCAAGCAGGAGTTGATCGGCCTGATCGCAGTTCTGCAGCAGGAGTTGTTCGAGATGCGCGGGGAAACAGCCGTCATGAACCGCGAGTTGCAGACCGTCGACGAGCAATTGCTCGAGTCCGGGCAGCGCTTGTCGAGCCGGCGCAAGCTGGTGACGGAGGCGCAGGGCCGGTACGACGCGCTGCAGGTCGCGGCGCAGGGCGAGACCGAGGAGCGCCAGGAACTGCTGGCCGCGCGCCAGAGCCTGACAGAGGAAATGAAGGCGCTGCTGGCTGACTATCAACCGGCGAAGGACGACACGACCGTCGGCGGTATCCCGGTCGACAGCCAGTACCTGGCGTTCGTCATCGACTCATCGGGCAGCATGATGGCCGGCGCCTGGCGCACCGTCGTGGAGACCGTCGAGGAGACACTGCAGGTATATCCCGACATCAAGGGTATCCAGGTGATCGATACAGACGGTTACTACCTCGATCAGAAGTACACGGGTCGCTGGATTCCGGACTCGGCGGCGAATCGCCGGCGTATTCTCAGGGGTATCGAGAATATGCGCCAGGCGCGTAACTCCAGCCCGCGGCGGGGCGTACAAAAGGCGATCGAGGCGTTCTACAAGCCGGGCCTGAAGATGAGCGTTTTCATCCTCGGCGATGATTTCGACGAGGATCGCACCACGATCGAGCAGATCGCAGGTTTCGTCGATCGCATTAATACATCCGACGAGTTCGGCAACCGGCTTGTACGCATTCATGCCGTGGCATTCCCGGTGCATATCAAGCAGTTCAACCTGCGCTTCGTCCGTTTCTCGCACCTGATGCGTACACTGTGCGAGCGCAACGGCGGAACATTCATTGCGCTGACCGAATCGAGCGGCGGTTCGGGATTCCGGATCCAGATCGGCGCACGGCCACAGGAGGTGACGACCCATGACCAGGACATCTGACTTGCTCGCGCGGCGCTGCGAGCCGTGTGAAGGCGGCGTACCGCCGCTCGCCGCGGCAGCGATTACCGAGCTCATGCCCGCGCTGGATGACGATTGGACACTGGCGGACGACGGCAAGTCGATCGCGCGTACGCTGACATTTGCCGGATACCACCGGACGATCTCATTCGTGAATGCGATCGCGTGGATCGCCGAGAGCGAGGGGCATCATCCGGACCTCGCCGTATCGTACGGGCGGGTCGGCGTGGTATACACGACTCATGCGATCGACGGCCTGTCGGAAAATGATTTCATCTGCGCGGCCAAGATTGATCGTCTGTTGGATTGATCGGTATTTTCCGCGCGGAATCATTCGTAGTCGGCGCGGTGGAGGTCGCCAAGCCGCGCCATCTGGTGTTTAATCGCCAGCCAGTTAATGCGCCGGCCTTTCCCGGCGTCTATGGAGATGCCGACGATGAGTCGTGACATGGCGGTGCGCAACCCGCGTACCGGGGAAAACGATTATTCCATTCATCCGCTCGATGCGGCCGAGGTCGGCGCGATAGCCGAACAATCGCGTGCGGCGCAGCGCGCATGGCTGGACCTGGGCGTCGCGCGTCGCTGCGAGATCGTCCGGGCATGGGCGGATGCACTGCTGGCCGCGCCGGATGCGGTTCTCGCGGCATTGACGGCTGATACGGGTCGGCATCTCGTGTCGTTTGTCGAGATTCGCGCGCTCGATGGTGTCGTCGCGCGCTGGTGCAAAGCGGCGCCGACATTGCTGGCCGACGGCGACGAACGGCCGTCCGTGACGGAAGGCGTCGGCATTCGCACGCAATACGTGCCGCACTCGCTGGTCGGGGTCATCAGCCCGTGGAATTTTCCGTACCTGCTGTCGATGCTCGATGCGATTCCGGCGCTGATCGCCGGATGCGCCGTCATCGTCAAGCCCAGTGAGGTCACGCCGAGATTTATCCGGCCACTCGCCGAATCGCTGGTGGCCTTTCCCGAACTGGCCGCGGTATTCCGCTGGGTGGAAGGCGACGGCGGCACCGGCGCGGCGCTGATCGAACACGTCGATGCGATCGCGTTCACCGGCAGCGTCGCCACCGGGCGCCTCGTAGCCGAGGGTTGTGCGCGTCAGTTCATTCCGGCGTTTCTCGAACTCGGCGGCAAGGATCCGGTCATCGTGATGCCCGACGCCGATATCGACAAGGCGGCGCGCATCGTTTTGCGGGCATCCGTGCAGGCGACCGGCCAGGCCTGCCAGTCGCTGGAACGCGTGTATGTCCCGGCGGAGCGGCATGACGCATTTGTCGCTACGCTGGTGGCTTTGGCCGAACGCGTCGAGCTGAATTACCCTGATATACATCGCGGGCAGATCGGCCCGCTGATTTTCGCCAAACAGGCGGACATTATCGCCGCGCATGTCGAAGATGCGCGGCAGCGGGGCGCCCGCGTCCGCTGCGGTGGCGACATCGAAACGCATGGTGGCGGCACCTGGGTGCGCCCGACGGTGCTGACCGGCGTCGATCATTCGATGCGCGTCATGACCGAAGAGACCTTCGGCCCGGTAATTCCGGTCATGCCGTATCGGGATATCGATGAGGCCGTGGCGCTGGCCAACGACACGAAGTACGGCCTGTCGGCCTCGGTTATCGGCCCTGATGTCGAGGCGGCCGCGGCTGTCGCACGACGCATCAACGCCGGCGCAATCAGCATTAATGACGGCGGCATGACGACCGAGGTCCACGATGCCGCCCACGATTCATTCCTGTTCTCCGGGCTCGGCGCCGCCCGCATGGGTACGTCGGGAATCACGCGCTACATGCGCCAGAAGGCGCTGCTGATTCGCCACACCGAAGCACAGGGCATCGAATCGTTGGAAGAGAGTCGGCTGGCCGGGAATTGACCGGGCGGGAAAGCGAAAGCTCAGAACATCGATGATTCGTCGAGTTCGTCGTCCGCGTCGTCACCGTCGCGGCGACTCTTGATGAAGTCGCCGGTGATCATCCGGTCGTATGACATGCCCGGGCCGACCATCGGGTAGACGCAGGCATCCATGTCGATGATGACCTCCAGGAATGCCGGTCCGTCGAACTCGACGAACTCCCGGATCACGCGTTCGACATCGGCCTTTTTGTCCAGGCGGACGGAGAACTCGAAGCCGTCGGCCTGGGCCGCCTTGACGAAGTCCTTGCGATGCAGAGACTTGTCGGTCGCCGAGAAGCGCGCCTTGTAATAGAGCTTCTGCCACTGGCGGACCATGCCGTCGCCATAATTGTTCAGCACGACGACCTTGATCGGCAGATCGTAGGTGGTGACGGTTTCCAGCTCACCGAGG
Organism: Gammaproteobacteria bacterium; assembly: GCA_021773815.1. Classification (GTDB taxonomy): domain Bacteria; phylum Pseudomonadota; class Gammaproteobacteria; order Steroidobacterales; genus SMWD01. The sequence goes on along the minus strand of JAJFJS010000035.1, from coordinate 44,865 downwards.
TTCATGCGAATGCTGGCGTCGCCGTCGATATCGATGACCAGGCGGTCGCGGACCGCAAACTGGGCGCCGATTGCGGCCGGCAGGCCGAAGCCCATCGTGCCCATGCTGCCGGATGTCAGCCACAGGCGCGGGTGCTTGAAGTCGAAATACTGCGCCGCCCACATCTGGTGCTGGCCGACTCCGGTCGTGATGATGGCCTCGCCGTTCGTGTGCTTGTTGATTTCCTCGATGATGTAATGCGGCTGGATCAGCTCGCTGTCACGATCGTAGTTCTGCGCATACTTCTTCTTCAGCGCGCGCAGTTCGTCGTGCCACCGGTCGAGCTGCGGCTGGATGTTGTGCCGGTTGCCGTAGGACATCAGCGCTTTCAGGTCGCGCTGCATGACGCCGACATGGTGCCAGTCGGCGCTCTTGACCTTGCCGATCTCGGACGGGTCGACATCGAAATGCGCCACGTGTTTGGCGCGCGGCGCGAATTTCTCGGGAACCGCGGCCACGCGGTCGTCAAACCGGGCGCCGATCGCGATCAGAAAATCGCAATCCTCGACGGCATAATTGGCGAAGGCCGCGCCGTGCATGCCGAGCATGTGCATCGCCAGCGGGTCTGTCGTGTCCTGTGCACCGATGCCCATCAGCGTCGTCGTGATCGGAATGCCGAAGCGGGCCGAGAATTCACGCAGTATCGCAGAGGAACCGCTGTTGATCACGCCGCCGCCGGCATAGATCAGCGGCCGTTCCGAGCGCCGCAGCATGTCGAAGAAGGCCTTCGCCGCGCCGGCGGTCAGCGCATTGTCCTCGATCGTCTTGATGCGCTGCCGGTAGCCGGCGATCGACAGCAGGCCCTTGCCCTGAAATTCGCCGTTCCAGTTCTGCACGTCCTTGGGCACATCGATGACGACCGGGCCCGGGCGTCCGGTGCGCGCGATTTCGAACGCGGTGCGGATCGTTCGCTCCAGTTTCTGTGGTTCGGTCACCAGAAACACGTGCTTGGCCACGGCCGAGCCCATGACCGCCGAGATCGGCGCCTCCTGGAAGGCATCCGTGCCGATCGCATCGGTTGGCACCTGGCCACAGATCACGACGATCGGGATCGAGTCGGCCATGCAGTCACGGACCGGCGTGACGGTATTCGTCGCGCCCGGGCCCGAGGTGACCATGACGACGCCGACCTTGCCGCTCGCGCGCGCATAACCGGCCGCCATGAATCCGGCGCCCTGCTCATTGGCCGGAACGATCAGCGGCATCGGCACATCGCCGTTGTCGGCGCGCCGGTCGTCGTTGTAGCGGAACACGGCGTCGTAGGTCGGCAGGATGGCGCCGCCGCTGTAGCCGAATATCGTGTCGACGCCCTCATCAGCGAGGACCTGAACGATGATCTCGGCACCCGACATGCGTTTGCCGGCCAGCGGGTGCGCCGCGGATTTGATTGTCGGTGATGGAGTTGCCATAAGACCGGATCTGTCGCCCGCAACGGGCTTTCGCAAAAGATATTCTTATTATTCAGCGAGTGTCGAACAATTGTTCGTCCATTGCAATACCGAACGTTCTGGGCGAGACTTGCCAGTCTTCTAAATTTAAAGGGTTTTTTCCCAAACTTGGACCCGTCAGGCCATGCGTCACGTCATATCCATACTCCTGCAGAATGAGGCCGGCGCGCTGTCGCGGGTCGCCTCGTTGTTTTCGACTCGCGGTTACAACATTGAATCGCTGAGCGTGGCGCCGACCGAGGATCCCGAGTTGTCCCGGCTGACGCTGGTGTCAATCGGTTCGGATCAGGTAATCAGCCAGATCACGCACCAGCTTTTCAAGATCGTCGATGTCATGAATATCGCCGACATGACGATGGGCGACCATATCGAACGAGAGCTGATGCTGATCAAGCTCAGCGTGGCCGCCGAGGATCTGGGCGCCGTCAAAGATCTGGCCGGCCGGTATGATGTCCGCGTGCTCGACGATGCGCTGACCAGCTATACGCTCGAGCTCGTCGGCAGCAGCGGTCATCTCGACGAGTTTGTCGACCGGATCGGCGATCAGGCGGACATCGTGACCGTCGTGCGCAGCGGGCCGCTGTCGATTGCCCGGGGGGCGCAGGTGCTGAGCGCATCAATCTGACCCGGCGCGAATCCATCATGACTGCTGACATACAGGCTGCCGGGACCCGGCCCGCACTGGCCGATGCCGCCCGCATCGTCGTCAAGATCGGCTCCTCGTTGCTCGTCGACAATGACTCCGGGCGTCTGAATCACACGTGGCTTGAGTCGCTGGCCGACGAGGTCGTGCGCCTGCGCGCCCGCGGGCAGCAGGTACTGCTCGTGTCGTCCGGCGCGATTGCCCTCGGTCGCCGGTATCTCGGCCTCGGGCCCGACCAGCGCAAGCTTGAGGATCACCAGGCGGCAGCGGCCGCAGGTCAGGTGTTGCTCGCGCATGCCTACCAGGAGCTGCTCGGCAAGCGTGACATCCGCATCGCCCAGATATTGCTGACGCTCGACGACACCGAGAACCGGCGCCGCTACCTGAACGCGCGCAGCACGCTCGAAACGCTGCTGCGCCTCGGGGTCGTGCCGGTCATCAACGAGAACGATACGGTGGCGACCAATGAGATTCGTTACGGCGACAACGACCGGCTTGGCGCGCGCGTCGCCGAGATGGTCAGCGCCGATTGCCTGACGCTGTTGTCGGACGTGGACGGCCTGTTCGATGCGGACCCGGCGCATAATCCCTCGGCCCGGCTGATCGAGGTGGTCAACGAGATTACGCCGCAAATCGCGGCGTTGGCCGGTGCGTCGAGCACGGCCTATGGATCCGGTGGCATGATCACGAAGATAACGGCCGCACGGATCGCCGTCGCGGCCGGGTGCGCGACGCTGATCGCCAACGGCCGGCATCTGCAGCCGATCAAGGCGGTCGAGGACGGCGGGCCGGCAACCTGGTTCGTGGCGCACGAGTCGCCGCGCGCCGCGCGCAAACGATGGATCGGCGGCAGCCTGCAGACGCGCGGCCAGCTCGTTATCGATGCCGGCGCCGAACGGGCGCTCGCAAACGGCGGCAGTCTGCTGCCGGTCGGCGTGTTGTCGGTCGACGGCAAATTCAAGCGCGGCGATGCGATTGCCGTGACCGACGGCGGCGGCCGGGAGATCGCGCGCGGGCTCGCGGCCTACTCGAGCCGCGATGCGCGCAAGATCTGCGGGCGGCGCAGCGAGGAAATAGGTCAATTGCTCGGCTATGCGGGCCGGGATGAGATAATTCACCGGGATGACCTGGTGTTGATGAACGGGTGAACGGCATGAGCGCAACCACGGAAACCGTCGACGGGAAGATCGCGGAGATCATGACCGGTCTCGGGCGCCGCGCGCGCGCTGCGGCGGGGGAACTGGCCCGCGCGACGCCGGAACAAAAGACGGCGGCGCTGACCGCTGCGGCGGCCGTGATTCGTGAGCGTCAGGCTGAAATTCTGGCGGCCAATGCCCGGGATATGGCGGCGGCCAAGACGCGCGGGTTGTCGGGCTCGATGCTCGATCGACTATTGCTCGATGCGGATCGCGTGGCCGCGATGGCGCAGGGCATGGAGGAAATCGCCCGGCTCGACGATCCGATCGGGCAGGTCATCGCCGAATGGGATCGGCCGAACGGCCTCGAGATTCAGCGCGTCCGGGTACCACTCGGCGTGATCGGTATCATCTATGAGAGTCGTCCGAACGTAACCGCCGACGCCGGAGCGCTGTGCCTGAAATCCGGCAACGCCGTGATTCTGCGCGGCGGCTCCGAGAGTTTCGCGTCCAGCACCGCGATCCATGGCTGCCTCGAGCAGGGTCTGACGCAGGCGGGGTTGCCGGCCGCAGCCATCCAGATGGTGCCGACGAAGAGCCGCGACGCCGTCGGGCTGATGCTGGCCGGCCTGGACGGTTGCATCGACGTGATCGTGCCGCGCGGCGGGAAGAGCCTGATTGCACGCGTGCAGGCGGATGCGCGGGTGCCGGTCATTGGTCATCTTGAGGGGTTGTGTCACGTCTATATACATGAGTCGGCCGATGTACAGATGGCGACCGACATCATCGTCAACGCGAAGATGCGACGCACGGGCATCTGCGGGGCGGCCGAGACGCTACTGATTGACCGCGCTGCGCTGGTGACGCATTTTCCGTCCGTCATCGATGCGTTGAGCGCGGCCGGTTGCGAGCTGCGCGGCGATGCCCAGGCCTGTGCGGCCGATGCCCGTATCGTGCCGGCCACCGAGGCGGACTGGTCGACCGAATACCTGGACGCAATCCTGTCGATCCGCGTTGTTGACGGCATCGACGCGGCCATTGCGCACATCGAGCGCTATGGGTCCGGCCACACCGAGTCGATCTGTGCCGAGGATCCGGTGGCCGTCGAGAAATTCTTCCACGATCTCGACAGTGCGATTCTGCTGCATAACGCATCGACGCAGTTCGCCGACGGCGGCGAGTTCGGCATGGGTGCGGAGATCGGTATTGCGACGGGACGTATCCATGCCCGCGGCCCGGTCGGCGCCGAGCAGCTGACGAGTTTCAAGTATCTCGTGCGCGGTGTGGGACAGACCCGGCCGTGATTTCGATCCCGGCGCCGCTGGTCGCCACTCGCATCTACGTGGCAACGTGATCGTCGGCTATGACTCCTGATTTCGATCTGATTGTCGTCGGCGCCGGCATCAACGGCGCCGGTATCGCCCGCGATGCCGCGTGCCGCGGGCTGCGCGTCTGCGTGCTCGAACAGGGCGACCTGTGTAACGGTACGACGCGTTGGTCGAGTCGGCTGATTCATGGCGGATTGCGCTATCTTGAGCATGCCGAACTCGGGCTCGTCTACGAATCGCTGCGCGAGCGCGAGGCGCTGCTGCGGATTGCGCCGCACCTCGTCCAGCCGCTGCGGCTGCTGATACCTATCTACCGCGGCGGCCGGCGCGGGCGCTGGCTGATCGCCGCGGGCATGCGACTCTACGACTGGCTGTCGTGGGGTAAGTCGGTGCCCAAACACGAAATGCTCGATGTCGCCGAGGCGCTGAAGGAATTGCCGGCGCTGAGGCGGGACGGACTCATCGGCGCGGCTGCGTACTACGACGGGCAGGTGACGTTCGCGGAGCGACTCGTCGTCGAGAATACGCTGGCGGCCCGCGCGGCCGGCGCTGACGTGCGGACCTACAGTCGGGTCGATCGCGTACTGACGGCCGATCGGTCCGTGCGCGGCGTGCGTTACACGGATCTGCGCACGGACCGCCAGTCCGACCTGACGGCCGGAGTCGTCGTCAATGCCGCCGGTCCCTGGGTTGACCGCGTGCTCGGCGATGTCATTCGTCCGCCGCACCGGTTCATGGGCGGCACCAAGGGCACGCATATTGTCGTGCCTGCGATCCCGGGACAGCCGAAAGTCGCGTGCTATATCGAGGCCGAGTCCGACGGCCGCCCGTTCTTCGTGATCCCGTGGAACGGCATGCTGCTGATCGGCACGACGGACATTCGTTTTGACGGTAACCCGGGAGAGGCCGGTGCGGATGCCGATGAGATCGATTACCTGCTGACCGAGACCAACCGGGTGTTCCCGGACGCGGGTCTCGATGGCAACAGTATCCTGTATCGCTACACGGGCGTGCGCCCGCTGCCGCGCAAAGAGAAGAAGGATGAGGGCGACATCACGCGCCGACATATCATCAAGCATCACCGGCGCGTCGCCAAAGGACTGTACTCGGTTATTGGCGGCAAGCTGACGACTTATCGCAGCCTCGCCGAAGAGGTGACCAACCGCGTCGTGCGACGGCTCCGACATGCGGGGCCGAAATGCCGGACGGCGCAGTTACCGCTGCCCGGCGCGAGCGTCGATCTGCCCACGGTGGTCGACGGTCTGGATGCCTGCGAATTTATCTCGCCCGAATCTCGTCAACATTTGCTGACGGTTTACGGCAGTCGCGCGCTGGAAATTCGCGATCTCGTCGTCGCGAATCCGCGCCTCGGTGATGAGATTTGCCCGCACAGCCACGCGATCGCCGCCGAGATCGGCTTCGTCTACGACCACGAGATGCCGACCACGCTGGCTGACGTGCTGCTGCGCCGGACGATGATCGGGCTGTCGGCGGATCAGGGCAGGGCAGCGCTGCCCAAAGCGCTGCAGATCGCCCGACGCCATGTCGGCTGGAGTGCGGCGCGCAGCGACGAGGAAGAACGCCGCTATCTGCGGGAGATCGCGCGGCTGAGCGGCTAAAGCCGATCCGCTATGGGCTGCCGGCCGGGTCCGGCGCGGCTGGGGGCTGCGGAGACACGGGGGGCGACACCGCTGCATCGGTGTCGGGTGGTTCGTCGCCGGCCGAGAACGTCAGCGTCAGACTCAGCTCCGGGTAAACCTCGGTCCGGCTGAAATCTTTCGGGCTCAGGATGACGGTCAGTGTCGACCCGTCCCAGCCGAACAGGCTGACCTCCAGACGATCCAGTGATTTCGGTTCGCCGACGACGATGTCGTCAACCAGTCCTCCGTCGTCGAGCATGTTCGGGCCGAACCGATAGTTGCCGCAGATGTTGGCGATCATGATCGGGCCGAAAGTTCCCTCGACGCACTCGTACGACCGGGCCGTGTGGTTGCCGTCGGCACCGACAGCGAAGTCCTCGACCTTGTGGCCGAAGCGATACAACCGGTCGGGTCCCATCCTGTCTTCGGCCACCCATGTGCCGGACGAAGTCAGCACACCCGACTCGGGGTCGAAATCGAATGTCGCCCGGCTGTTCACGTTCAGTTCGGCTTCGCCGCGATTCGTATTGATAACGACGCGGTCGAGCATCAGCTCCAGCGCGTTGGCCGTAATGGATACGGTCAGCAACAGCAGGTATAAGGCGATTTTGTTCATGGCCACGCTGTCTATTGTAACCGCCGGAAAACTGTCCTCTTAATTCCCATAATTTAGGCGCGCACGAAACCATAAAAAAGGGGCCTTGCGGCCCCTTATTTCTGCAATTCACCAGAATGATGAACTACATATTCTCGATCAGCAGCGTGCCGAATTCCGAGCACTTGACCTGCGTTGCGCCGTCCATCTGGCGCGCGAAGTCGTAGGTGACCGTCTTGTTGCCGATGGTCTTGTCGATTGAGCTGATGATCAGGTCGGCCGCTTCGGTCCAGCCCATATAGCGGAGCATCATCTCGCCGGACAGGATCAGTGAGCCAGGATTGACCTTGTCCTGATCAGCATACTTCGGCGCCGTGCCGTGGGTTGCCTCGAAAATTGCGTGACCGCTCTGGTAGTTGATGTTGGCGCCGGGAGCAATGCCGATACCACCGACCTGTGCGGCCAATGCATCCGACAGGAAATCGCCGATCAGGTTCATCGTCGCGATGACGTCGAACTCTCTCGGTCGTGTCAGCACCTGCTGCAGCGTGATGTCGGCAATCGCGTCCTTGATCAGGATCTTGCCGGCAGCCAGCGCGGCATCCTGCTCGGCGTTGGCCGCCTGCTCGCCCTTGTCGGCCTTGGTGCGTTCCCATTGCGACCACGTATAGGTCTGATCGCCGAATTCACGTTCGGCCAGTGCATAGCTCCAGTCGCGGAACGCACCCTCGGTGAATTTCATGATGTTGCCCTTGTGGACAATCGTCACGCTCTTGCGTCCGTTGGCAATTGCATATTCGATCGCTGATCGCGTCAGGCGTTCCGTGCCCTCCTGTGAGATCGGCTTGAAGCCGATGCCGCTGGTTTCCGGGAAGCGGATCTTGCTGAATTCGTTCGGGAAGTTTTCCTTGAACAGCGCCAGGAATTTCTTGACCGCAGCGCTGCCCTGTTCGAACTCGATGCCGGCATAGATGTCCTCGGTGTTCTCGCGGAAGATCACCATGTCGACGCTGCCGGGATTCTTGACCGGTGACGGTACGCCCTCGAACCAGCGCACCGGGCGCTGACAGACGTATAGGTCGAGCAGTTGACGCAGTGCGACGTTCAACGAGCGAATGCCGCCGCCGATCGGCGTCGTCAGGGGGCCCTTGATCGACACGAGGTACTCGCGGCAGGCCTCGACCGTCGAATCGGGCAGCCATGAACCCCATTTGTCGAACGGTTTCTGGCCGGCATAGACTTCGAGCCAGTGGATCTTGCGTTCGCCGCCGTAGGCTTTTTCGACCGCCGCATCGAGGACGCGCACCGAGGATGCCCAGATGTCGCGCCCGGTGCCGTCACCCTCGATAAACGGAATGATCGGGTTGTTCGGGACCTGCAGCCGGCCGCCGGCAATAGTGATTTTCGCGCCGCCGTCCGGTGGCGTAATCTGGGGCTCAGACATGTTCTCTTATCTCCTGGTGCCTCGCGCCGTCAGGCTGTCGCGCGGAGGCCATATGATGGGGGCCGACATTATCTTGGGTTTGCCGCCCCCCGACAATGGGGAAAACCGAAGTGATGGGGAAAAAATGGTGTCAGACACCAATTTGGAGAAAATGGTGTCTGACACCATATTTTCCCCTCATTTCAGTGGCGGTAGGCGATGTCGAGGAAGAATTCCCGGGTGCGGCCGGGGAAGTAGCGGTAGTCGCCGAATGCGTAGTCTGCCCGGTCGGCATATAGCCGGTCGGTCAGGTTGTTGATCCGGCCCGTGAGCTGCCATGCGTCGTCGATGCGCCATTGGGCGCGCAGGTTCAGTAGGTCGTGTCCGCCGTAGCGGTGGTCGTTCGCCGCGTCGAGCTTGTAGGCGCCCTGGTGGACACCCTCGAGTTCGACCCGGCCGCGGCCGCGATCCCAGCCGAGCCGCAGGCTGCCGAGCGTCCGCGGCGCGGTGTCGATGTCATTGCCCGATACGATCGTCTCGCCGCGCGCGGCCGTCGTGAAATCATAACGGTGCCGGGCCCAGGTGCCGGCGATGCCCGCATAGAATCCGGTCGCGGTTCGCCAATCGGCCTGCAGTTCAATGCCGATGTGCCGGCTCTTGCCGTTGCTGATGTTGTTGCGGTCGGTGTCCTGAAAAATATCGTTTCGCTTGTGCATCGAAAACGCCGTCGCCTCGACCCGGTAACGATCGGTAATGCGGTGGATGCCGATTTCCAGGCTGTCCAGTTCGACGGAGTCCAGATCCGCCACCGTCTGCCCGTTCTGCAACCGGTACATCTCGGTGGCCTGCGGCGCACGAAAGCCACGCGCGAGGGTCGCGTAGAGCGTCGATACCGCGTCGAGCCGATAGAGCAGACCGATGTTCGGCGCCGCGTTCGTGAATGAGTCGGAGCGGTCGGCAGGCCGGTTGTAGCGACAGCCGCCGAATCCGCACGCCGTGCCGTCGTCCCGCGTATTGCCGGCCAGCATCCGGTTGTCATAGTCGTAGCGCAGGTATTCCACGCGCAGCCCGGCGATGACCTTTAGCGATGCGCCGACCGGCACCGTGACCTGCGCATAGGGCGCCGCCATGATGCTGTCGACGTCAAAGTCGTAGTGCTGTCCGGCCGGCAGCGTCGCATTCAAGAAGGTGCTGTCGCCGTTCAGGGGCGCCGCCTGGAATTGCCGGATAAAGGCATCCATGACCTCGGCGTCGAGCCCGGCCGTCAGTTCGATCGCCGGCCACGCACGCTGCAACGTTAGCATCATGCCGCCGCTGACCTGGCCGTTGTCCTCGCGCGGCTGGCCGGGAATGAAGTGTTGCAGGAAAGTCATGTCGGAGCGCCTGAGGTAAAGGCGCAGATCGGGCGTGATGCCATCTGTCCGTTCGGTCGGCCTCCAGCGTAACGACAGGCGCTGACTGTCGGCATCGCGAAATGCCTCGGGGTTCGGATTCGTCGTCCGAATCGCCCGGTCCTTGTACGTGTCGCGGCCGATAATAAAGCCGCCGGTATCCTGCTCGAGATTCTGTGCGCTCAGCGTCAGTTCGACGGTGCCGTTGTCGATTGCGCGATCCAGTCGCACGTAGCCCTTCTGCTGGCGATAGCCGGTCGCATCGCGGAACCCGTCGTAATGGTCGACGAGCCCGCCGGCGGCCACGCCATTGCGTGCCGCCGTACCGTCCCAGTCGAGCCGGGCGCGATAGAAGTTGTCGGGGCCGATGGTCACACCGGCGCCCCAGCCCGGATCGGACCCGGGATCGGGCAGCAGGATATTGATCGTGCCATGCAGCCCGTTGGACCCGTAGAGTGCATTCGACGGCCCGCGAATCATCTCGACCGACCGACCGAGTTCGGTTGGTAGCTCGAACATCTGGTTGATGTTGCAAAATCCTGTCGGCCGCATCGGGATGCCATTTTCGAGCACCAGGAAAGCGCCGCATGCGCCCGGTCCGGTCAGTACCGGCGAACGGATTGCCGGCAGGGTTTCCTGGCCACTGCCGCGCGTCAGCCAGACGCCGGCCGCCTGGTTGCCCAGTTCATGAATATGTGCGGGATTCGTGATCCGGATCCGCTCGCCGGAAATTCGTGCCGTGTTGCCGGCGATGTCGAGAATCGGAGTCTGCGCCTTTGACACGGTGACGACGATTTCGTCGGCCGCAGCGCCGCCGTCGGCCCACGCTGTCTGCACCACGCTGCCAAGCATTGCGAGCGCGCAAGCGGCCGATTGCCAGATTGCCGACCGCCAATCCGGGAACGCGAACGACATCGGCGACGGGGAGGGTGAGAGCAATGGATCCGGGCGCGCGGGAGACTAGCGATTAACCGGTTCGTAACGAACGGTCGGTGCGTCTCCCATACGGGAATAGCGGTGCCGCTTGCGCATATCCGTCATCGCTGCATCGCGCTCGGCCGCACCGGCATACCAATAGAAGGTTTCCCAGTTTGCGTCGAGCAGATGCCGGAACGGATCGCTGGCGGGCAGGCTGGCGCGCACGCCGAAGCGTTTGTCGTCGGTTTGCGGGGGCGTGACGAGGTTGTGTGAATTGCTCAACATGCGACGTTCCATGTCATCTGTGACGGAGTTGACTTTCGGCGCCTATTGCGACCGAATACAGACGGAATGTCAACCGGAATGACCCTTGGTGACCAGCGAAAAGCATAACAGTCAGTATTACGTCGTCGGCGGACCCGTGCAGCCCGGCCGCGCCTGTTGCGTGCTCCGTGATTCGGACATGCAGTTGTATGCGCGCCTGGTCGAGGGTGAGTATTGTCATGTGCTCGCGCCGAGTCACGAGGGAAAAACGACGCTGATGGCGCAGACGGCGAGCCGGTTGCGTGAAGAGGGCATTCGTGTCGCGACGATCGATCTCGCGCAGATCAGCAGCCGGGAGATGAAGGACGATGTCGGTCGCTGGTATTACAGTTTTGCCTATCGCATCGTTCGCGAACTGCGCATCCGTTCTGATTTGCAGTCCTGGTGGCAGGAGCGCGCCGGTCTGACCATCATGCAGCGTCTGCGCGAATTCTTTCTGGAAGTCGTGCTGGCTGAAACAGATGATCGGGTGGTCATTTTCATTGATCGCATCGAATCGGCGCTCGGGCAGGCGATCGCCAAGCAATTGCTGTCGGCGATCCGCGCCTGCCACGATGCCCGCGCGACGGAGCCGAACTATCGACGGCTGACCTTCGCGTTGCTCGGTTCGGTGTCAGTCGGTCAGCGCATTCCCGATGGTCAGGACTCACCGTTCGATATCAGCACCGAGATCGAACTCGATGACTTTCAGCTATCGGAACTGCGTCGCCTTGCCGCCGGTCTCGGCGCCGACCAGCAGACCACCACTCGCATCACCCAGGCGGTCTGGGACTGGACGGCCGGGCAGCCTTACCTGAGCCAGAAAATCCTGCGGGCGCTGGCCCGGCGCTCAAGCTCAGAACTGAACGAGATACTGGTCGATGAAGTCGTCGCAACGCTGTTCCTGACGCCGCGCGGTCCGCGCGATGAACCGCACCTGTCGGCGGTTGCGCGGGAACTGCTGCGCGAGTCGTCCGGTCGCGAGGCGCGGCTCGGGATGTTCCGGCGCATCAGCAAGGGTCGGCGTGTCATTGCCGACCCGGGTCTCGACGTGCATCGGGACCTGTTGTTGACCGGCGCGGTGGTGATCGCCCCCGACGGCACGTTTGTGCTGCGCAACCGGATCTACGCGCAGGCCTTCACGCCGCAATGGATCAGCCACAATCAGCCGTTCGGCTGGAAGCGGCTCGGCATCGCGGCGAGCATCGCGCTGATCTGTGTCGCCGCGCCGATCTGGTATACCAAGTATCTGCCGCAGCCCTATATCAAGGATCTGACCGCGGCGAACATCGACTATGTGTCGGTGCTGGAATCGTATCGGCGGCTGGGTTTTCTGCCGGGGTTCGGCGATATGGCCGACAACCTGTTCGCCGATTACCTGGTTCGACAGAGCCGCCGGGCTCGCCGGCTGGCCGAGGTTGAGCGCTTCAGCGAGAGCCTCGCCGAGATCCCGGGCCGCGAGAGCGTTGCCCGGGAAATGCTGGCCGAGTTCTGGGAGCGCCGGGTTGCGTCGTCGATGTACCGGGGCGAGCGGGATGAGGCGTTGCTGTATGCCATGCGCATGCTCGACGATCCCACGCCCGAACGCCTGCGCGTCGCTGCCGAACTGCTCGGCGATGATTTTGGCATGCTTAAGGGCACGGTGCGCACGCCGCGGCCGCTGAGCGCCATTGAGCTCGATGTGGAGGCGGGGCTGGTCGCGACTCTCGATGACCGCCACCGGGTAGACGTCTGGCATGTCGCTGACGGCGGGCCGCAGCGTGTCCAGCGCCTCGCGCTGCTCGCAGAAGAGGTGATCCCGCTCCAGCGACGCCTGGTGCACGAGGGCGGAGTCAATGGCCGGCGACTGGTCCTGACGGTGCGCACCGATCATCCGCGACCGACCGATATCACGATCGATGTCCGCGCGCCTTCGGGGCGCGAAGTAACCCTCGGCATCGACCCGGAGACCGCGAGCGCCGGCGACGGCGCGTTCCGCTTCGACTCGCGGCGCACACGCCAGCTGGCGGCATTGCTCGAAGACAATATCGAGGGAACGTGGTCTGCCGATTTTGTCGATCATGTGCAGGGTGTGGTCGGCAACCTCGTCGGCTGGGAGATCCGGATCGACGACAAGCCGGCGTTGCCGACGACCGGCGCGAATCCCGAGACCAGCGAGATCCCGGAACCGGGCGTAGCGCGGCAGATTTCCAGCGTGTTGTCGCCGGGCGGGCGGCGCGCGTTGACCTGGCCGGCGGATCCGCTCGTACGCGGCGATGTGCTGGTCTGGGATATCGGTGATGGCGAGATCCTGGCGAGGCTGCCGCGACCGGTCAATTTTACCTCGGCGCAGTTCGCCCTGGGTCACGATGCCGTCTTCGTTACGGCCGGCAGCACGATTGAGTTTCATGAGATACGGACCGGCAAACGATTGGTGCAGATGCAGGTTGAGCCGGTGTTTGCGCCGGTGCTGTCGGCCAATGGCCGGATCCTGGTTGTCGACACGGTGCTGCGCGCCGGCGATAACGCCCTGTCGGTCTGGGACATCGCGGCGGCCAAAGAAATCGGCCGGCTCGTGACGGGCAGTGTCGCCGACGTCGTCGCGCCGGGTCCACACGGACGGTTCATGGCGGTCAGCGACGGCGATCGACTCGTGCGTCTGTGGTCCGTTGGCGATGGCCGGCTGATCGGCGAATACGAACACAGCGCGAAACCGACCGGCATCGGGTTCGATGCCAGCGGCCGCTGGCTGATGACGCAGGATGCGGCGTTTGGTTTTCGTGTCTGGCCGGTCAGCGGTACGCCGCGGCCCGTTGTGAACCGGCGTGGCAGCAGTGCATGGACGGCCGATACGTCAGGCAACTGGTTGCTGCTCGGCTCTCTCGATCGCGGCTACGAACTGATCGATCTGATCACGGGTCGCGCGAAGGGAGCCGGATTCACGCACGGCATACCGACGCCGCGCAAGTCGCCGGATGCATTCGCGCCCCGCGCGCTGCTGGCCACCGACCACGGATTCGCCGCGACCTATGACGGACGGCGGGCGCTGAAGACCTGGCGTCTGCCGCCACAGCTCAGCGACAGCGCCGGTGCGGCGTCGGGTGCACGGGTGTCGCCGGCCGTCAGCGGTGCGGCGGCCATCAGCCCGGATGGACGGCGTATCGCGCTGGCCACCGAAGACGGTGAGGTTCAGATACTGCCGGCCGACCGGCAGGCGCTCGTGCTGCCGGATAGCGGGCCGCGGCCGAGTTTCATCGGTCACCTCGATCCGATCGTCATTACCGCATTCGGCACGTCGGGCGAGTTGGTGGCAAGCGGTTCGCTCGAGGGCGGAGTTCGCGTCTGGGAGGCCGCGTCCGGAGCGCCGCGCAGCTTCTTCGCCGGCCACGCCGACGGCGCGGTCCACGATATCGTGATAGCGGCGGATGACAGCCTGATCTTTTCGGCCAGTCGTCGTTCGGTCATCGTTATCGATGCGGTGACCGGTGACCTGCTGGCGCAAGCGCCGATACAGGCAGAAAAACCGCAGCTGGCCGTCAGCGACGACGGCCAGCGGGTCTATATCGCCGGTGACCGGGGCGGGCTGACGCGCTGGTTGTGGCGCAGCGACAGCGTCGAGTCTTTGATCGCGCCGGACTCGGCCATCTGTCGGGTGGCGGTCAGTCGGGACGAAACGGTGCTCGTGACGGTGAATGCTAAACGTCAGGTGCGTCTCTGGGATGTGGCATCGATGGTGCCGCGGGAGCATGGCGTGCGCGCGGCCGCCGCCGTCGATCATCTGTCGATTGCCCCCGACGGCAGTCGCGTGTTCGCGCAGTCCGGGGTTTGGCTGCACCTGCTGGCGGCGGCCGGTGATGGGCTGCGCCATGAGGCGACACGGCTGTTGAATGCCGCGCCGGCGGCCGTCGCGGCGGTCGACGCCGGCCTCGAGGCCTTCGTGCTGGTGCGGCCGTCAATATCGACGCCGATCGTACAACGCCTGCCGATGGCAACGCCTGTGATCGAGCCCCTGAATGTGCCGCAGGATCAGTTGATTGCGGACATCGAGTCGCGATTCAGCCTGGCGCTCGACAAATGGGGCGATGCCCGCCCGCTGAACCGGCGCTGAGATTCGTGCCGGTGCGACCCGCCCTAACGACCGTCATCAAAGCGCCTCGTCGGTGCGCCCGGGCATTTCCTTGAGGTGCAGATCGCGCTGCGGGAAAGGGATCTGGATACCGGACTCGGCGAACTTGCGATAGATCTCGCAATTGAGCTCGTGCACGACGAGCCCCTGTTTCACCGGTTCGTCGATCCAGCACAGCAGATCGAAATCCAGGCTTGATTCGCCGAATTGGCGGAAGCGAACGCGCGGCGCCGGGTCGCTGAGGACGTTGGCCTGGTCCTGACCGATCCGCTCGAGGATCTGCATGACCGTATCGATGTCTGAGCCGTAGGCGACGCCAACGCTGGCGCGGATGCGGAACCGCCGCGGCGGGCCGCCGGCCTCGTTGATGATCTTCGCGTTGCCCATGACGCTGTTCGGGATCGAGATTTCGACATCGTCGCGGGTTAACAGGCGCGTGCTGCGCAGCCCGATGTGCGTGACCTCGCCGCGCTCGCCGCCGTCGATGATGATCACGTCACCGATCCGGTATGGCTTGTCGGCCAGGATCGCGACGCCCGCGAACAGGTTCGACAGCGTGTCCTGCGCCGCGAAACTCAACGCCAGGCCGACGATGCCGGCCGAGGCGACGAGGCCGGTAACGTTGATGCCCCAGGCCACCATGATCGCGTAGACGCCGGCCAGGAACAGCAGGACGGCCGCGGCATTGCGGAGCAGCGGCGCGGTCGTCGGCTGGACGAACTCGAAGCGCCGCTGTTGCCGGCTCATCGCCGTCAGCAGCAGCGCCGATGCCCGCAACGCGAAGATGACCCAGACGAGTATCAACAGCGTCTGGATGATCGCAGCGACGGTGCCGCGCAGGGATGCCTCGAGATCGATGATGCCGGTTGCGATAAACAGGCCGACACTCATGACCGTCATAAAGATCGGCCGGTGCAGCAACGCGATAAAATGGTCATCAACGCGGGTGCTGGTCCGCGCGACGATGCGTGCGATGATCCGGCTGAAGATGATGTCCACGAGCTTGGCCAGCACGAGGAAAACGGCGATGACGATGAGCGCCGTCAGGTAGGGGTACGGTTGCAGAAAGGCAAAACTCTCGGTGACTGCGTTGACGAGTCGTTCCATATCGGTGCGGACCTGTTATGCAAACGTCCGGCGCCCATGATGGTCAGACCATGCCGGAAATTGATGAATGCTACGTTAACACCGGGCTCGGCCTGCCGCCAAGATCCGGAAATTGGTGTCAGACACCAATTGCTCCAGCGCTTATATATTGGTGCCGGTGTTCAGTTTATTAAGTTTCTTAATTTATTTTAGGACCTGAAAGAAACAGGCGCCCCCTGTGTGGCATCGAACTACGACAAGCCAATTCTTTCAGAATAACTTAAGAAACTTAAGAAACTTAAGAAACTGTACACCGGCACCATGAAAAAAGGCCCGCATCATCGATGCGGGCCTCGTGTCGGTCGGGCGGTAAACGCTAGAAGATTGAATCGCTGCGCGGCGCCGGCGCCTCGTCGATCGCAAAGGTCTGTGCACCGTCGGCTTCGGGCGCCGCCGCGCCCGGGCGAGTGCTCGCCGAGCGGCTGTTCTGCGTCTGCCATTGGAGGCTCGGTGTGCGGGCGGACAGCACCTCGATGAAGCGGCGCGCGTGCGCCGGCGTCGGCAAGTGGTTGTCGCTGAGGATCTGCGCCGCCGTGCCCTGACCACTGTCGTAGTAGGCGAAATTCGCCTTGTTGTCCATGCGCAGCCACGCACCTTGCAGCGAGACCCCGGCGAACAGGCCGCGGTTACGCGCATACGAATAGATCTCGGCCCGCAACTGGCCGTCGGTCGCGGCCGACGTGGACCGGCCGACGGGTCCGGCGGCGATGTTGGCGTCGCCGCCCAGCGTCAGCTTGCCGCTCTCGATGCTGTCGACGCCCTTGCGGGACTTGAATACGAGCACGATATCCGACGATTGGGCGCCGACCTGCCAGCCAATACTGGCCGCGCCGATATTAATGAAGGCCGGGTTGCTCCAGCGGCCATCCGGTTGCCGGACGACGAGGATGCCCTCACCGTAGCTGCCGCCGAGCATGAACCCGGCTTTGATTACGTTCGGGATCACGGCTACCGCATAGGCGCTCGACAACAGATGGGACGGCACGCCCTGCTCGGGCATCTGTGTCATCTGTTCGAGCACCTCGGTGGCGGCGTCGATGCGCCGGTCGAGGGTATTGGCAGCCAGGGCCGGAGCGGTCACAACGACCAGGGCCATTGAAAAGAAAGCGGTTTTCAGTCTCATCATTTCCATCCTCAAAAGATCGCGGTGTGGCTCGCGGTCCTTCTTGATGAGACCTCTGAGAGCGTAATCACTCTGTGCAATCGGACGGGCACTGTCGCGCCCCACCTGTTAATGGCTCGTAATCTACAATAAATCAGGTGCTTATGTAACCCTTTTTTTGCATACCTTGAGAACCAGCGGCTAAGCGGTTGTCTAGGGGGCTTCTGCCCCGCAATCGGCTTAAAATGGGCCGCTGGAGCGTGCCCCGTTCACGGCCGATTCATGACCACTGTGGCACCGTATGCGGAAGGTGAGGATCCGAATGATAAAACTCCGGTTGTGCGCGTGCCTGCTGCTGCTCTGCGCGGGCGTGGTTGCGGCGTCGCCGCCTGCCCGGGCGGACGACAATGAGCGGCGCTACACGCTCGACCAGGCGGTCACGCTCGTCAGGGACACCTATGGTGGCCAGGTGCTGCAGGCGACGTCACGCAAAACCGGCGAACGGCTGGTGTATCGCATTCGGGTGTTGACCGACGACGGTCACGTGCGAACGTTCGTCGTCGATGCCGATACCGGGGATGTGCGGTAGTCATGCGCCTGTTAATCATCGAGGACGATGCGGACCTGCGCACATCGCTGGCGCAGCGGTTACGCGCCGGCGGCTATACCGTCGATGAGGCTGCGGATGCCGCCGAGGGCCAGTATTACGCGACGGAGTTCGACATCGCGCTGGCCATCGTCGATCTCGGTCTGCCTGATCGATCCGGCACCGAGCTGATCGAGGCGTTGCGCCGGGATGGCCGGATGTTCCCGATCCTGATACTGACCGCGCGCGATCACTGGCAGGACAAGGTCGACGGGCTCAACGCGGGCGCCGACGACTACGTCGTCAAGCCGTTCAATATCGACGAGTTACAGGCGCGCATTCAGGCGCTGCTGCGGCGTTCGGCCGGGCATGCGCAACCGGTGCTCACGCACGGGCCGCTGAGTATCGACATGCGGTCGCAGGCAGTATTCGTCGACGGCTCGGCCGTGGAACTGACGGCATTCGAATACCGTATTCTGGAAACGCTCGTGTTGCGCGCGGGACAGGTCGTGACGAAGGCAGAATTAACTGACCAGCTGTATGACCAGGCGTTCGAGCGCGACAGCAATGTGATCGAGGTACTGATGACACGTTTGCGCAAGAAGCTCGACCCGCAGCGACGGTTTAACCTGATCGAAACGCTGCGCGGCCGCGGTTACCGAATCACGGCAGCCGCGGAACCCGGCGAGACGGAATGATGACGGCGCGGCCGGCCTCGCTCAGCGCACGTCTGCTCGTCACGACGACGATCCTGCTGTGTGCGGCGTTTGCGCTGACGACCGTGTTACTCGATGCGCTGTTTCGCCAGTTAAGCGAGAACGCGATTCGCGACATTCTCGACGTGCAGGTCCTCGCCCTGATCGGCGCCGCCGAGCCCGGCGACGACGGCCGGCTGACGTTTCCGCAGCCGTTGCCGGATCCGCGGCTGGCCAGTCTCGGCTCGGGCCTGTACGCGGAAATCGTCGACCCGGTCGGCAGCCGCGTCTGGCGATCGCCGTCAGCCATCGGCATCGGTCTGGCCGATGGTCTGCAGGTCGGATCCGGCGAGCGGATCTTCACCCGGCGCACGCTGGCCGCCGGCACCGACGTGCTTGTGCTGGGCGTCGGCATCACCTGGGAACTGGTCGGCGACGTTGCCTACGGGTTCCAGGTGTTCGTCGCCGAGGATCTCGAGGCCTATACCCGGCAACTGGCGTGGTACCGGCAACGGTTGATGCTCTGGTTCGGCGTCGTCGTCGCGGGCCTGCTGATCGTTATCGCCGCGCTGCTGCGCTGGGGGCTGCGTCCCCTGCGTCGCATGGCCGGCGAGATCGCGGCGATCGAGAGCGGCGATGCGGCGTTTCTGAGTGAGGACTATCCGCGTGAGTTGGCCGGCGTGGCCCGCAATATGAATCTTCTGGTGAAATCAGAGCGCCAGCGGATCGGCAGGTTTCGCACCACGATGGATGATCTGGCGCACAGCCTGAAGACACCGCTGGCGGTCATGCGCACGGAGTTGTCGGGCCCGGAACCCGATGCCGGCACGCTCCGTGAACAGGCCCTGCGCATGCAGGGCGTTGTCGATTATCAGTTGCGTCGCGCGGCGGCGACCGGGCCGCGGGGTCTTGCGCCGGAACCGGTGCGGCTCGGGCCGATCGCCCGCGATATCGCCAGCAGCCTGCGCAAGATCCATCAGGACAAGGACGTGCAGTTCGAACTGCACGATGCCGACGGCGTCAGCTATGCGGCCGAGCAGGGCGATTGCTACGAGTTGCTCGGCAACCTGATGGACAACGCGTGGAAATGGTGTCGAGCCGGGGTGACCGTCACGCTGGCCCGGCACGATGATGCGTCGGGGCGGCCGGCGCTTGTACTGGCTGTCGCGGATGACGGTCCGGGCATACGCACCGCCGATGCCGAGCGCGTCCTGTCGCGCGGTGCACGCGCCGATCGTCGCGGTGACGTGCCGGGACAGGGCATCGGCCTGGCGGTCGTGGCCGAACTCGTGGAGTTGTACGGCGGAACGATCGATATCGGCCGTGCCGACGCCGGCGGCGCGCGCGTCGTCATCGAGTTGCCGATACGCCGATAAACGCGTTGGTACCTTGTTGGCACCGGTGTACAGATCGTCCCGGTGCCTTTAACCCGGGGTACCTTTAACGGCGTCGCAACCGGGTCAGGATTCGAGCATCCGGATCAGGAACGACCGGATCACCGGGATCGCTTCGTCGGCCGTCATCAGGCGTTGTTCTTCCATGAGTTTGGCCATGTCGGCGATCGAGCGCTGGCCGTCGATCATGGCCATGACGAACGCATGGATGCGCGTTGACATGGCCTGCATCTGGAATGACGGCTGTAATGGAACCGGCTCCGTGCCCTTGACGACCCAGTCGGGCAGGGCGACATGGCGCGGCACGGGTTCTGCGTCGGCGCGCTTGGCGGCAACGAACGTCACGACAATTTCGCGGCGCCCGTGCCGGCTCGCCGGTGAACACATATACGGGATCGAATTCTCGTGCACGGTCGGTGCGGCGAAGCCCTGTTGCTCGACCAGCTGCAGCGTTTCCTCGAGACTGTAGTTTTGCGCCGGGTCGGGCCGGTCGAAAGCCAGCGAACCGAAGTTCAGCCAGCGGCCCCCGGGGCGGAGCAGGCGATTGACGCGCGCACAGAAGACGGCGAAATCCTCGGGCAGGATGTCGGAGATCCACGGCGTGATGACTGTATCGAAACTGTTCGGCTGAAACGGCGCCCGCAGTGCGTCGGCGACGACGAAATGAAAATTCTCGTCGACCGGTTCCGGGGCGGTGAGCGTCCGGAGCACGGCGCAATCATCGATCGATTTCGGCGCCGGCGGGAATTCCCAGAGTTCGACCGGTTCGCCGCGCGTGAGGCGTCGGGCCAGCAGCAACAGCAGCGGGTTGAAGTCCAGTGCGACGGTAGTGTCGGGCCGGCACCGGCGATGCAGGTCATAGGCGAGCCGCGAACCGCCGGATCCCAGGACCAGCATCCGGCCGGTCACCGCGCCAAGCGCGGCCGCGACGATATCAGCGCTCGCCGTGTTTTCTTTGTCGCCCCAGCACCAGTCGCGGTGCACGTTGCTGTAGTACGTGTTGAGTCCCTGGCTGGTCGGCAACCGGGTACGCAGCGCCAGGTAGGATGCGTGGCCGGCCTGCAGCGTGTCGAGTTCCAGCGGCGCCAGCAGGGCGCGCAGCCGGTCGGCGTGATCGGTCGATGCCCGGGCGAGCAAGGCGAGGCGTCGGTGTGTTGGCCCGTCCGGCGCGGCTTGACCGAGCGCCTGCGCATAACGCTTCGCGTCGTCACTCAGGCGCTGCGTTTCCATGTGCCAGCGTGCCTTCCATTCGCCGAGGGTTGCGGTCGGCTCGGCGAACAGGAAGGGCAGACCGTCGATGACCGGAAAGGTGACGCGACAGCCGGGACAGGCAAGTGCGTCCGGCCGCGGCGTCAGCGTGCCGTCGCAACGCGGGCAGGCGAGTAGGGAATCGAGCATCGTCGCCGGATTGTACGAGAATCGGCACACCGCGGCCGTGACCATTCGCTCGTCGGCGTTGCCGCTTGACCGGTATCTGACTGCAATGTCGGTGGACGGGCCGCACTCCCGGCGGAACGCAGGTTCCGTGCCGTTTTGGCGGGCATCGCGCGCAAATTCAATTGTTGAATATTCGGTTTCGGTTGAACGAGATCGGGTAAGTCATTGATTCTGCTAGATCGAGATTTGTCATAATGCCGACCGGTCGTTTTCTTGCTGGCGTGGATGTATTCTCTGGACTAGATCCAACCGATGACGCAACGTCGCTGGATCGAGAAATTTTAAAAGTAAGACGGCAATGCCATGCGGCAGCTTGCGAACGGGTCCGGCTCTTCGCGCGAGACGAACCCGCAAGGGAAATGCAATCTGCCTGCAATGCTTCGCAGCCGGCGTGTGTCGATAACAGCGACGTTTCAAATAAGGGGAATCGTCATCATGAAGAACTACCTCATCAGGGCTACGCTACTGATCTGTGTGCTTGCCGCGCCCGGCATGGCATCGGCGTTTACGGTCTATGACACCTTCGGCGCATTTCCGAACGCAAACTTCGGCGGTTCCGGCATCCCGAATGGCGCGGTCGCGGCCGCGAAGCAGATCATCGACGGTTCCAATACCATCACGATCGCGATGAACGCCACGCAGCGTTATTCGAATCCGGCACTGGGCAACAACGGGGCGGGCGTGTACTACGCCGGAGCCGGCAGTAACTTCGGCGGTGCCGCCGAGAGCACCATCGAGGGTGCGTTGTGGAACTGGAACTATTACATCCAGGTAGAGGGTGGCGGCAAGCTGACCGATTACCAGTTCAATCTCTATTATGATTTCGATCCGGCCGCCGGTACCGCGCTCGTGGATCTCGGCAAGATCGACGTGACCACGACCCTGCTCTGCGGCATCCCGTGCGGCACGGATCCGAATTCGGTGCTGGAACAGGATTCGCAGAACCTGATGTTCGGATTTCTGGCGGCCGATTCACTGCCGTTCCTCGATGCCCCGGCGGGCAGCTTTAATCCGAATGTCGCCGGCAATTACCAGTTTGCGATCGGCGTATCCACGCTGATCGGCGGCTTTCCGCTGGATTCAGTGGCCATCGAAGTCGAGGTCGTGCCCGTACCGGCCGCCGTCTGGCTGTTCGGATCGGCGCTTGGTCTGCTGGGCTGGATGCGGCGCAAGACAGTGTAATCGCCTGCCGCCAGTTCAAAAAAAACCCGCCTCGGCGGGTTTTTTTTGTCTTGCTTAAAGGTACCGGGTTTATTTGCGCGCCAGAAGAGCGCGCAAATAAACCCGGTACCTTTAAGCAAAGCGTTTATCCTGTTCAGATCGTGCCGCTGACGATCGCGTTGAATGCGGTCAGGCTGTCGCGCAGTGTCGGGTTGCCCAGGCCATGGTTCGGGAACAGTGTCTCGAAGTTGCCGGCTTCGCCGTGCAGCGCCATGTAGTTCAGGAGCAGTGTCTCGACGAGCAGGTTGACGTTGTTGGCGGCCGGTGTCGCCGACGTGTCGACTGAGGCGTCGGGCCGGAAAAATCCGATTTGCTGGTGGATGGCCTGCTGTTCGGGCGTGCCACCGATCGGACTCGGCCGCCCGCCGGGGTTGTAGACGAGGAAGAACGAGGCGGCGGTCGAACTGTTGTCACTCGTCCATTCGCCCTTGCCGCGACCGTCGGCCGTGTTGTCGATCGCGCCGCTGCTCGACAGCGAGCCGTCGCTGAAGACATACATCATCAACGGCACGCCTGCACCGTTATTGGCGCGCGCGGCGTATTCAAGGCACGCGCCCATGCAGCGCCCGGCACGAAAATCCTTGACCTCGCCCTCGGCCCGGCGGCCGCCGTGATAGTCATAGCCGCCCATCGTCACGCAGCCGGCGCCGGCGAAGCCGTTCATCACGAGTTTCATGACTGCCGCGGTCTTGCGGAATTCATTGTCCGATGAGAACTCGGCATCGGTGAAGATGCCGCCGGCGCCGACGATATCGGCGTCGAGGCTCGGGTTCAGCGTCGACGGATCACCGAAACGGTCGGCGATATCGGCCGACTTGAGGTAACCGCACTTGACCAGGTCCTCGACGACCGCGTCGCGCGTGATCGGGTCCTGTACCGGGTCCGGGAAGTTCAGTCCCGTGCTGACCCGCTGCATCTTCTTGTCGCTGATCCGGTAGATCGATTCCATGACCGCGACCGCGTCGTCCTGACCGAGCAGCCCGACGAGTTGGCCCGTGTCGACGAGTCCCGTGACATCGCTCGGGCGGTCGACCTTGGTCGGCCGCGCCTCGGCATTGACCATCATGGGCGGGGCCATCGAGTTACCGCCGGAGTCGGAGTTGCGTGACCCGATCAGCGTCAGCAGCGAACCGTCCGCGCCGGCCCGGTTGATGCCGTACAGCGGGTTATGCGGATTGTTGCCGGTGTCGTTGTCCGAGCGCGCCGGGATGACGGCACCGTTCACACCCGCGGCCGTGCCGGGCGACATGCTGGCCATCATGCCACGCAAGAAAGCGCTGTCGCGATGAAAGGCGAGACCGAGTGTCTGGTCGACGTAATCGAGGTTGGTCAGCGGATCGATCGCCGACGGCACCATATCGCCGGGCAGTCCGAGCTTGCTGTAACCCTGCGTCGACAAAAAGTCGAGCTGGCCGCCCGGTCCGCCGACCAGCACGTTGGAGCCTGCCATGTTGGCGCCGCCGGCCAGGTCGAAGCAGATAAACGGGATCTTGCCGGCGCCGAGCACGTTGATGCCGCAACCGGCACGCAGTGGGTCCAGGTCGGATGACAGTGCGGCCCATGCTGCGCGAGGATCGGCGAACAGGCTCAGCAGTCCGCCGCCCAGCACCGATGCCGAGCCGGCCATGAATCCCTGGCCGATGAAATCCCGCCTTGTAATCGGACGCCGGTGGTCGGGGTGGCGCTGTGGCGCGAAGTAATTGCGTTTGCCGTGTTTGCGTGCCATCAATTTCTTCCGGTAATAGTTGCGACGGTTAGCCGTTACTGTACGACGGTGACCGCGCTGCCCAGGACCGCCGCGCAGACCGCCTTGGTCACGTCCAGCGTGCGTTGCGCATTGCTGTCGTCACTGGCGATCAGTCGGTCGATCAGGTTGATGTAATCGGGTGTCGAGATATAGCCGAGCTCGTCGCGCACCTCGGCATACGTCGGTTGTGAGCCGAGGCCGATATTCATCGCGTTGTCGATCAGCGGCGCCAGTACGAGATCGCGGTTGGTAAAGGCGACGCTGGGCTGGACCGCGAAATTAAAGCCCGGGAAGTAGGCGGTTCGCCGGGTCGGGTCGTCGACGAGCGCACTGCAGTATTCGATCGCGAGTTGCGCGACACCGACTTCGTGAGCCGCCGAAAACGCCTCGATATTCTCGACGGTCGGCAGTTGCGTCCGGACCAACGTATAGGTGGCCGATACGTTGCTGTTGGACGTCGGTATCCCGGTGATGGCCGACATCGTCGCATTGATTTCGGCGAAGGTCTTGACGCCGATGTCAGACGATGGTGGCAGGTCGACCGGGGTCGGCGTCAGCGGCGTCATCGGTGTGCGCACGTTCGAATTTCCCGCGATCAGGTCAAAGCTCAGGAAAAACTCATCCGAGCCCGGGCCCTTCTCGAGCGCGATGATCGTGCCGAGGTTCGACAGCGGCTGGCCGGTCGCGGCCGTATACGCGGCATCGCTGACCGTGACGTCGAGGTTCTGCCAGGCTTGTCCGACCGGCGCCTCGGCGCCGTTGATCCCGATCCGCAGGCCGCGGATCGGGATACTGCCCGGTGCCGCCGCTGCGTCGAGGCTGACGAAGACCGGCGCATTGAACAGGTAACTGTAACTGTCGAACTGACTGACCTCGAACAGGATGTAGGCATCGGGCATGGCGACAAGATCCTGCAGTGAGAACAGCAGGAAGAATTTTTCGCCGACGCCGACATCGAAGTTCTGCACGATCTGCGCCTCGGTCAGCGCACGGTTGTGCATGGCCACCATGCGGAACACGCCCTGCCATTGCCGGTCACCGGAGACCTCGTTGCCGAGCACCAGCGCGAAAGTGTCGTCCCAGTCATTGAGTGTGCCGCCGGCGACGGGATCTGCATCGTCGGTGAACGTGCCGTTGACAAAGATTCGGCGGCCGTTGATCGGATCGTAGGTCGCGACGACATGCTGCAATGTGGCCTGCAGATCCTCGTCCTGATCGGAAGTGGTCAGGAACGGTTCACCGTTGCCGTCCGTCGCGCCGCTGCGATTGTAATAATCGTAGCTGTACAGCGTCTGGCCGAGATGGAAATTGCGTGCCGCGGTGCCGGCCGAGTAACTGATGATGCGCGCCTCTTCCTGGGCGACGTTGCCCGGCACAACCCAGGCCTCGATCGAATACTCACCGGCGGACTTGATCAGGTCGTGCAGCTTGCGGCTGTCGGCGGTCGAGCCCTGTGCCTTGCCCGACTTGATGTCGATGCCCCAGCCGCCGACCCAGTCGACGTCACCCGACAGCGTCAGATTGATGGCCGGATCGACGCCGCTGGTGTCGAAAGCGGTCGCCCCCTGGCCGGTCTTGAACTCCCACAACGCAATCTGGTTGGCTTCGTGGCGGTTGCCGCCGCTGGCGACGACGCCGTCATAGATCTGCAACGCCTTGCTGATGACGAGGTTCGGATCAACCGGCGTCGCAATGATGCCGGCGGCGAAGTTCTCGATCTGCGTCTGCATCGAGTTGGCGTCGTTGGTGCACGAGGCCGTCCAGCAGTTGTGGAATTCGAAGCGCAGCCGGTTGACGAGCCTGGAGGCGGCCGGGTCGTCGAGGTCGATCTTCGGCCGGACGGCATCATAGGCCACGGCCATGCTGCCGTCGGCAAAGAACGGCGTCTGCGGCGTGGCGGCGCTCGAGTTGTGGCAATCGGCGCAGTGCTGCACGAGCAGTGGGTGCACGGTTGCGCCGAACAGGGTCGGATCCGCCGGGAAGGTCTTGCTGGCGCCGACATCGCGGATGACCGGCGCCTGCAATTCGATCGTTCGTGCCGCGGCGCCCGTCGTGTTGCCGGCCCAGTTTTCAATCCAGCCGGTCATGATGTCGGCACACACCGAGGCAACGGCTTCCCAGCAGTTGTGACCGCCGGCGACCTTCGTCACGAGCCGCGAATCCGATGCGGCACCGAGATCGACGAGCGACAGCGCCGCATCGTAGGCCAGATTCACATCATCGGTGCGCGCAAACATCGGGCTCTGGCCGCCGTCCTGACTGTGGCAGGCACCGCACCGGTCGGTGCGCGCGATGTTGTTCCACAGGTTCAGCTGGAAGGCCTGCACGTCCTCGGTCTCGGGGGCCGGGCCGGCATAGTTAGCGGTCTGCGGCAGGTTCACGGCCGGCAGCGTTTCGGTGCTCGCGCCGCCGCCGCAGCCGGACACCAGCAGGCTCACGATCAGCCATGCGCCGAGCGCAGCGTGTGTGCCCGCGTTGCGTGTGCCATGCAGAGTCCGGTCGTTCATGCGCTCATGGCCCCATGCAATAGACGGCGGTCTCGGCGAAGACCTGTTTCATCCGGTAGGCGCCGCCGGCGCGAAACGCCGCAGTCACCTGGTCGATCTTGTTGCGGTCGGCGGCGTCCGACGGGGCGCGGAAACAGACTGCCCGGAACGCCTTCTTGACCTGGCACTGCGCGAACGCCGTGCTGTTGGCCAGCTCGGCACCCATCGATGCGGCGCCGCTACCGGCGGCCGGTCGGCTCGTGTCCCAGCCAAGCAACTGGTTTTGTCCCTGGCGCCAGTAATTGGCCCACGAATCGTCCGGGGTCTCGAAACCGGGACGGAAATTGTCCGCGTTGTTGAAGTACTTCGGCCGCACCTGGCCGGGCGTGTAGATGATGCGCCCGACGGTGTCGTCGTAGTCGTGATAGGCATACGCCTGCGCCAGTGGATCCATGCCCGTGTGACAGCCGATGCAGTTATTCAGAAAGATGCGGCTGTCACCGCCGGGGCTGCGCGACACGTCCTGACGGATCCGGTCCGAAGCCAGCGTGATGTCTTTCACCTGTTCCATGTCGTTGCACAGGTGATTGATCATCGTGAAGCGGAACATCGCGCGGTTGGTCCCGGCAATAAAAAACGCCTGGGCTGCCGCGCGCGTCGTCATGACGCCGGCGACACCGCCCGGCGGCAGGTCCGTGACGGCGGTCTGTGCCGTCTGGACGAGGTTGTCCTTGAGGCTCAGCCCGCTCTGCTCGAGCTGCTCATAGTGCTGGTTATTCGTCATTGAATAGGCGGGCAGGCCGAGGCCTCCGGCGCCCGTGTAGACGATATCCGCCGACAGCAGCGTGTTGAACGGCACGTCATCGCGAATCATGCCGATAACGGTGGCCGTGTAGTCGTTGAGTGGGACGAAGACGTCCTGATCACGATTTGTCCATGGCGCGGCAAAGTTCTTCAGTGTCACGTCATAGAACGCGCTGCTTTCCATCGCCGTGAAGGCCGCATCGACGGCCGTTCGTCCGCCGACGCCATTGATGTCGTTGGTCATGTCGAGCAGTACCGTTTCGGTCGGCGGTACACCGGCAAGACGCTCATGCAGTCGCTTGGCCTGTTCCATCGCGCCGGACCAGGCAACGACCGGCCACAATACGGTGATCAGGCAGGCCGCCCTCAGCCATCTGCTGCGGCCGGACCTTCCCCGCACCCTGGCGATTGAACGCCGCATTTTCAGAAAGCAATTCACCAACAACAACCCCGTGAGCAACAAAGTGCGCAGCACGTCTGGGTTTATCTCGTGAACTGTTTCGGGTTTCTGTGATCACGTTAACGGATTCCCGAAATTTACCTGTATTAAGTTATCTACCTCGTATATTCGTTCGGCAGGCTCAGCACACTGACGGCCGACGAGTGCAATGCCGGGGACACGGAATGGCTGTATGGGCGTGCAGTCGCATCACGAGTTTGACTCGTGGGTGCGTGCTGTTAATTGTTGCAATCTGCCTGACCGGCTGCGGCGGCGGCGGCGGAGGTGTGGATCTGGCCGGAGGGCAGGGACCCGACCCGGTCGTGCTCGATATTCCGGTGGCCTACGTCAAGAAACCCCTGGCGATCGACGGCCAGGGCGCTGTGCAGTCGTCGGACCTGCGCTCGCTGATTACTTTCGATATCGGCGCCGACCTGTATATCCGTGACCGAGCGTCGCCGAGCGCAACCGAGCGCAACATCACGGCGGCCGAGACGCAGGGCCTCGGTGACGTGCGTGACCTGGAGGCATCGTTCGACGGTCGACGCATCCTGTTCGCCATGCGCGCGCAGTTTATCGAGAATGCCGACGAAGAAGATCAGCCGACCTGGAATATCTGGGAATACGACCTCGATACCGAGAGCCTGCGTCGACTCATCGAGTCCGATATCAGCGCCGCAGCGGGACACGATATCGCGCCGCATTACCTGGCCGATGGCCGGATCATTTTCGCTTCGACCCGACAGCGCCAGTCCAATGCGATTCTGCTCGATGAAGGCAAACCCCAGTTTGCGGCGCTCGACGAGAATCGCAATGAGTTTGCATTCACGTTGCATGTCATGAATGAAGACGGCAGCGATATTCACCAGGTGACGTTCAACCAGAGTCACGATACCGATCCGCTGGTCCTCAGCGACGGTCGGATCGTCTTCTCGCGCTGGGACAATATGGGCGGGCGCAACGGGTTCAATCTGTACGTGATGAACCCCGACGGCACCGACCAGCAGTTGCTCTACGGTGCGAACAGTCACGCGACGGGCACCGGCGGTGCGACGGTCCAGTTCGCCCAGCCCCGCGAAATGCTTGATGGTTCGATCATGGCCTTGCTGCGCCCGTTCACGACGTCGCGCCTCGGCGGCGAGATCGTCACGATTGATGTCGCCGAATATCTCGAGAATGTGCAGCCGGCCGCGCCGAACCGCGGCATCCTGACCGGTCCGGCCCAGATAGCCGCGACGGTCAACGATGTGCGCACCGACGGTTCGATCTCGCCCGGCGGGACGTTCGGCGCCGCGTTCCCGCTGTGGGACGGCACGGGCCGGATTCTCGTGAGCTGGAGCCAGTGTCGGCTGCTCGATCAGACCGCCGTTCCCCCGGCGCCGGTCCCGTGCACGCCCGCCCGCCTGGCCGACCCGGCAGCCGTCGCGGCGAATCCGCTATTCGGACTGTGGATGGTTAGCCCGACCGACGGCACTCAGCTGCCGGTCCTGCCGCCCGAAGAGGGCATGGTCTTCACCGACATCGTCGCGGCGCAGCCGCGCGATCTGCCGACGTTGATCTACGACCGGGATACGACCGGCGAACTCGATCAAACCTTGATCGATGAAGGCGTCGGCTTGTTGAAGATCCGCAGCGTCTACGATATCGACGGGGTCGATACGGCGAATCCGGATATCGCGACGCTTGCCGATCCTGCGCAGACGCTGGCTGCCGGCCGGCCGGCGCGCTTCCTGCGTATCGTCAAGGCCGTGTCGATCCCCGATGATGACACGCGCGATTTTGCCAATACCGCTTTCGGGCGATCCGCGGCCCAGGGCATGCGCGAGATTATCGGTTATGTGCCAATCGAGCCGGACGGTTCGGTCATTGCCAAGGTGCCCGCCGATGTCGCGCTGGCGATCAGCGTCGTGGACGCTCGCGGCCGGCGAACCTCGCCGCGGCACCAGAGCTGGTTACAGGTTCGGCCGGGCGACACGCTGTCATGTAACGGTTGCCACGAGACCGGCACCGGCGAGTCGCATGGCCGTGCCGATGCGTTCGATGCCGCCTATGCCGGCGCGCTGACGACGAGTGCACCGTTTCCGAATACGGATCCGGCGATCTTCGCCGATTTCGGCGAAACGATGGCCGAGGCGCGGGCGCGTATCAGTTGCGCCACCGATTGCGCTGCGATCACGCCGTCCGTCGACGTTCGCTATGTTGATGTCTGGACCGATGAAATCGCCGCCGGTCGTGTGAAAGATGCGAGCTATGCGCTGACCTATCAGGATCTCGATACAGCGGCACCGGCCACGCTGGCCTGCCAGGCCGACTGGACAAACCGCTGTCGCACCGTGATTCACTACGAGATGCATATCCACCCGCTGTGGAACTGGCCCAGGCTGGCGGCCGACAACGTCACGGATATTACCTGCACGCTTTGTCACAACAACCGCGATGTGGCGACGGTCTTGCAGGTGCCGGCCGGACAACTCGAACTGACCGACGGTCCGTCGGTCGAGCAACCCGATCATTTCCTGTCCTATCGCGAATTGATGTTCGCTGATAACGAACAGGAACTCGTCATGGGCGCGCTGCAGGATCGCCTGATCCAGGTCGGTGTCGATCCGGATACCGGCGACCCGATCCTCGTACCGGTCTCGGTCGGTCGCCCGATGTCGACGGCCGGCGCACTCGCCTCGGGTGCGTTCTTCAATCGTTTTGCAACCGGCGGTACGCACGAGAATTACCTGAGCGACCACGAATTGCGTCTCATTGCCGAGTGGCTCGACATCGGCGGCCAGTATTTTAACAATCCGTTCGACGCACCGCTGGACTGACCCATGCTCCGACTCACGTTCATCGCCGTGCTCACCTCCTTTTGCCTGTTCGGTCCGGCTTATGGTAAGGACGGCCGTGCCGTCGTCATCGCCGATCCATATATCGAACTGCATACCGGTCCTGGCCGGGGCTACCCGATCTTTCATGTCGCCGACCGGGGCGAGCAACTCACCGTCAGCAAGCGCCGCACCGACTGGTTCAAGGTCTATACCGAGGGCGGCAAGAAGGGCTGGGTCAGCGCGGAGCAATTGACGCGCACGCTGGACCTCGACGGCGAGCCGACGGCAGTCGAGCGGGCCGGCCGCGATGAATACCTGGGCCGGCGCACCGAGGCGGGATTCCAGCTCGGTGATTTCGACGGCGCGAACGCAATATCCGTGTACGCGGCCTGGCTGTTCAGCGAGAACCTGTCGGCCGAACTCTGGGGCACGCACCTGTCAGGAGATTTCTCCAGCGGCTGGATGGCCAACGTCAATCTCGTGCATCAGCCGTATCCGGGTTGGCTCGTGTCGCCGTATTTCGTTCTCGGCACCGGCATGATTCACATCGAACCGAGCGCGACGCTCGTCGAGGCCGAGAACCGGACGGACCAAGAGGCCCATGTGGGCTTCGGCCTGCGGGGTTACGTGAACGAACGATTTTTGCTCAGACTCGAGTACCGAAGTTACGTCGTGTTCACGAAACGCGACAGCAATGAGGAAGTGGACGAATGGAAAGCCGGATTTGCATTTTTCTTTTGAGAGTCATGCCGGCATTGCTGGGCGTGATCCTGCTCGCCGGCTGTGCCGGTCGCGGCGCGATGGACGGCGGCATCGATGAGTCCGAAGCCGTGATTCAGCCGGAGGTCGCCCGTCGTGCCGTCAAGCCGGCGAAAATCGACACCGAGGACTTCGAGATCGGTGCGTACTTCGGTATCAAGAGCGTCGAGGACTTCGAGTCGAACGCTGTCTACGGGGCTCGGCTGGCCTACCACGTCAACGAGAGTTTTTTCGTCGAAGGAACCTACGGCCAGACCACGGTTGGACGCACGAGCTATGAAAAACTCAGCGGTGGCGCACAGATTTTGACCGGTTCACAGCGCGATTATTCGTATTACGACCTGTCGGCCGGCTACAACCTGTTGCCGGGCGAAGTATTTTTCGGTCGCAACCGCGCATTCAGCAGTGCGCTGTATGTGCTGGTCGGCGCCGGCAACACGAGCTTTGCCGACGACGACAGCTTTACGCTCGTGTTCGGCGCGGGTTATCGCATGCTGATGCTGGACTGGTTGGCGCTGCATCTGGGCGTACGCGATCACTTGTTCGATTCCGACCTGCTCGGTGAGGACAAGACGACTCACAACATCGAGATGACGATGAGCCTGACCGGATTCTTTTGAGCGACGGATCGCGAGGAGAAGTTGATGAATACATTGACGATGCAGGCCCGGTGCCGAATGCTGATCGCGACACTGATCCTGTCGCTGGGCGCGTCGTTGCCCGCGTGGACCGCGGATCAGGCGGCGGCGCCCGATTTTACGCTGACCGATGTCGATGGTCGGCCGGTCACGCTCAGTGATCTGCGCGGTCGGGTCGTGATGATCAACTTCTGGGCGAGTTGGTGCGGTCCGTGCCGCCAGGAGATGCCGCTGCTCGAACAGATTCATCAGCGCTACGAGCCGCTCGGCTTCACGCTGCTAGGCATCAATGTTGAGGAGAATTCGGCTGACGGGCAGGCCTTCATCGCGGAGCGACCGGTCAGTTTTCCCGTGTTGTATGACCCGGACAACGGTATCAGCAAGTTGTACGACGTTGTCGCGATGCCCAGTACCGTGCTGATCGATCGCCAGGGCAACGTTCGCTACCTGCATCACGGCTATAAGCCCGGTTACGAGGATGAGTACCAGGACCAGGTACGTGCGCTGGCGAGGGAGCGGTCATGACGGTCGCCCGGATATCGGCCGCGCTGCTCGTGCTCTTGCTGCTGGCCGGCTGCGGGGTCGAGCCATGGGTCCGGCCCTACGAACGCGATCGGCTTGCCGATCCGATCATGAGCATGGATCGCGATCCTGTTTCGAGCAGTTACATCAATCATGTACACGAAGCGCGCGAAGGCGCACGGGGTGCGTCGGGCAGCGCCGGCGGCGGCTGCGGATGTAACTAATCATGACCGCATACCGATATCTGCTCGTACTGCTATTCACCGGAATCATCGGTCTTGCCGCCCCGGCGGCGACCGCCGGCGTATTGCCTGACGACCGTGCCGATACGTTGTATCACTACTACGACGGCGGCGGTGTCAAGATCGACGGGCCCTCGATCCTCGTGCGCAAGAGCATCAAGGACCGGGTGTCGGTCTACGGCAACTATTACGTCGATCGCATCAGCAGCGCGTCGATCGATGTCGTGACAAGCGGCGCGAGTGCGTATACCGAGGAGCGTGACGAATACAGCGTCGGCGTGGATTTTTTGAACGGCGACACGCTGATGAGCATGGGCTTTACCAGCAGTTCCGAGCGGGACTACAAAGCCCAGTCGCTGAACATCGGCATCGCCCAGGAAATTTTCGGCGGCATGACGACCGTGACGATGGGTTATGGCCGCGGTGCCGACGATGTCTATCGTAACGGACCCGACGGCCAGCCCGACGGGATATTTGCCGACGAGGCCGACCGGCGCAACTACCGGCTCGGGTTGAGCCAGGTCGTGACGCGGAACATGCTGCTCGGGATCAACTACGAGGCGATTACCGATGAGGGTTTTCTGAATAACCCGTACCGGCAGGTACGCTATGCCGACGGCGGATCGGCGACGGGCTATGCGTTCGAGGCCGAGGTCTATCCGCGCACCCGGTCGAGCAATGCCGTCGCATTGCGTACCCGATACTACCTTCCGTACCGTGCGGCCGTGCAGGCCGGGTATCGTTTCTTCGCCGACTCATGGGGCATCGATGCGCACAATGTCGATGTCGGTTATACGCATCCGCTCGGACCGGCCTGGGTGTTCGACCTGAGTTATCGTTTCTACACGCAGTCCGCGGCCGATTTCTACAGTGATCTGTTCCCGTATCAGGGCGCGCAGAATTTCCTCGCGCGCGATAAGGAATTGAGTACCTTCGATAGTCACACGATTCGGTTCGGGGTCAGCTACGACCTGATCGCGGACGGCTGGGGGTTCTTCGACAAGGCCACGGTGAATCTGCACTACGATCATATTCTTTACGATTACTCGGACTTCCGCGACCTGCGCGCCGTGGACTCTGGCGGAGCGCCGCTCTATGCGACGGGCACCGAGCCAATGTACAGCTACGCGTCCGACGTGCTGCAGCTCTATTTCTCGGTCTGGTTCTGACCGGATCTGTACCGTTGCCGCCTTGCGGTCGACTCCGTGTCCTGGCCCCGGTGCCGTTGACCGTGAGCCGGGCGGTATAATCGCCGCCATGCCGGCCTGGATACTCCGCTGTCTGCTTGTCTTCGGCGCCGCCGCGGCGCCGGTCACGGCCGTGCATGCCGAATGGTTTACCGATGCGCAGGACAAGATGGGCACCCGTGTCGAGGTGCAACTCTGGCACGACGATGCCGACGAGGCGGCCCGCCTGCTCGATGCGGGCATGCGCGAGTTCGACCGGATCGAGGCGGCGATGAGCACTTACCGGCGTGATTCGGAAATCACCCGCATCAATGACCAGGCCGCCGGCGAAACCGTCACGGTCGGGCCGGAGTTGTTCGGGCTGATCGACCGGGCGTTGCAGTTGTCGGTCACGACGAACGGCGCCTTCGATATCACTTACGACAGCGTGGGCCGGTTCTACGACTACCGGGCGGGCATTCGGCCGGCGCCGGCGCAGATCGCGACGCGGCTCGATGCGATCGATTATCGCCATGTGCAACTGGACCGGGCGGCATTGACCATTCGATTTTCCCGACCCGGCGTGCGCATCAACCTCGGCGGCATCGCCAAGGGCTACGCGGTCGAGTCCGTGATCGGGTTGTTGCGTGAAGCCGGCGTTATGCATGCGCTGGCGACGGCCGGCGGCGATACACGCCTGCTCGGCGACCGCGGCAACGGACCTTGGATCGTCGGCATTCGCGATCCGGATGACGGCGACGGACTGGTGACACGGCTCGCACTGCAGGATGAGGCGATCTCGACGTCGGGCGACTACGAGCGGTTCTTTGTCGTCGACGGTGTTCGTTATCACCACATCCTCGACCCGTCGACGGGCCGCTCGGCCGGCGGCGTACGCAGCGTGTCGATCGTCGGGCCGGATGCGACGATGACGGACGGGCTGTCGACGAGCGTCTTCGTCCTCGGGTCCGAAGCCGGGCTCGCGTTGATTGAATCGCTCGACGCTTACGAGGCGTTGATTATTGATGCGAACCACCGCGTGAGCCTGTCGTCCGGGTTCGAAACCCGCTGATCCGAAATCGTCCGGATTGCCTATAACTCACTGTAAAAAAAAGTGAATTTACCTTAATCCAAAGGGATTCGTGACCTCGATCACAGGAATCCGGGGCGTTGCCTGCGACCATGCGAACTGGTGACAGTACCGGTCCGCGCCTCGCACGGAAGGCAACCGGTTCTGCCATGGAGAAAAGGCAAACCTGCTGAAAGGCAGGGACGCAAAGCCATCGATCTAAGGCTCCGACCGCACGCCGCGGACGGGCCACGACCGCGAGGCTGCCGACCGCCGTGATGCGATTCGCGGCGCAGTGCAATGCGCGTCCCTTGCTCCCGTTTGTTCTTTTCGCAGGATTACTGCGCCTCCGCTAAACCGGATCGGAGCGCAACGGGAGAATGCGTGTTGCAGCCGATGAACAGCAAATGCATGGCCAGGAGTCGGACGCTCGTGCCGACGCACGTGGCAATCGGCTTCATGGCCCGGGTCGTCGTCGTTGCCTGTGCGTGGGCGGCGCCATTGTCTGCGCGGCCGCCGGTCGTCGCGACGCCGGCGCCCGATTTTGCGCTGGCCAGTTCCGTCGGGCAGAACCTGCGCCTGTCAGAATTTCGCGGCGATGTCGTCATCGTGAACTTCTGGTCGATTCGTTGCGGTCGCTGCCGTGAACAGCTCGCGCAGCTCGATGCGATCGAGCGGGCCAATCGTCCGTCCGGGCTGCGTGTTCTCAGCGTCAATGTCGATGGCGACGGTGCCGCAGCCAAACGCGAGGCGGCCAGGCGGGAACTGGGATTTCCGGTGCTGTTTGATACCGACAAGCGTGTCAGTCGCTTGTACGACCCACGGACGCTGCCGATGACTTTCGTGATTGATCCGCACGGCATCGTGCGGCACATCCATGACGGCTATAGCCGCGGCGACGAAGCGCTGTACGCGCGTGAAGTCGCTGATCTCCTTGCCGAATGAACCCACAGCGGAAAACCCAACAGCGGAAAAAACAGGAAAGCGTGATGACTCCTATCGTTCGATTTTTCATACGAGCCTGCGTGACTGCGGCGTGCTTCGCGATATTGCCGGCGATGCCCGGTCTCGCTGCCGATCTGCAGCCGGTCAGTCTCGATGCCGAGGTGCAGACGCTCAAGGGTGCGGTGCTCGACCTCAATCGCGAGCTGTTCATGCTCGAAGAGGAATTGTTGTACCCGGCAAATACGCAGGTTGCCGTCTTCGTGTCGATGGACGTCGGCGAGTTCTTCGCGCTCGATTCGGTGCAACTCCGGCTCGACGACAAGCCGGTCGCGAACTACCTGTACACGGAACGTGAGGTCGATGCCCTGCATCGCGGCGGCGTGCAGCAACTCTTCCTGGGCAACCTGAAGGCCGGCGATCACGAACTCGTGGCGATTTTCACCGGCATCGGGCCGCACGGCCGCGACTACCGGCGTGGCGCGACGCTGGCCTTCGACAAGCGGATCGGCGCGAAGTACGTCGAACTGCAGATTTCCGACAAGGTCAGCAAGCAGCAGCCGGAGTTCCGTGTCCGGGAGTGGGAGTGACCGCGGTTGCCTCGTAACGCACACAACCGATCGATCGCGATGGCCAATGGCGCATGGCTTGCCGTCGCGTGGCTGTTGACTTTTGCCGGGCCGGCCACGGCCGGCGAGCGCGGCGGTGCCATTCGCGACCTGCATTACGGTGAGGTGCTGTTTCATTTCTACCAGCAGGATGAGTTCACGGCGCTGACCCACCTGCTTGCGGCGCGCCAGGCCGGCCGCGTGACGCGCCATGCGGTCGACGCGGAGTTGCTGCTCGGCGGACTCTATTTGTCGTACGGCCAGACGGATCAGGCGACGGCCATCTTCGATCGATTGCTTGCCGAGTCCGCGGATCCGGCGGTGCATGATCGCGCGTGGCATTTTATCGGCAAGGCCCGTTATCAGCGCGGCCTGTTTGCCGAGGCCGACGCAGCGTTCGAGCGGGTCGGTACGCAGCTGACCGCGGCGCTGCGTGATGAACACGAGATGCTGCGCGCCCAGAGCCTGATGGCGCAGGGTCGTTTTGACGATGCGGCCGCACGGCTCGAAACGGTCCGGTCGGACGGTGGTTGGCTCGCGTATGTGCGTTTCAACCTGGGCGTAGCGCTCGTGCGGTTGGCGCGCGACGCCGAAGGCACGGCGCAACTTGATCGGGTCGGAAGACTGCGCAGCGACGACGCGGAACTGCTGGCATTGCGCGATAAGGCGAACCTGGCGCTCGGCTTTGCGTATCTGCATGCACAAGACGGTGAGCGTGCCCGGGAAGTGCTGGAGCGCATTCGCCTCAACGGCCCGCACGCGAACAAGGCGCTGCTCGGCGTCGGCTGGGCCGATGTCCTGCAGGCCGACTATCGGCAGGCGCTGACGCCGTGGCTCGCACTGAGTAACCGTGATCCGCTCGACAGCGCCGTGCAGGAATCGCTGCTGGCGATTCCCTATGCTTTCGGTCGCATCGGCGCCGACGGCTCGGCGGCCGAACACTACGTCGGGGCGATGGTGAGTTTCGATCGGGAGCTGGCCGGTCTTGATGCGGCGGTCGTGCGGGCCCGGACGGGCCGCATCGTTCCGGCACTGCTGGCCGATGACGACCGCACCATCGGCCGCTGGCACTGGCAACTCGATCACCTGCCGGAGTCAGACGATGCCCGGTACCTGTACCGGCTCGTCGCGGATCACACGTTTCAGGACGGGTTGCGCAGCTATCGTGACCTCGTCGCACTGCGCGAGCACCTGACCGATTGGCGCGACAAGCTGGCCGTGTTCGAGAACATGGTTGACACGCGTTCACTGGCACATGCCGAGCGGCTGCCGAGGATCGAGCGGCGTTTCGGCGGCATCGATCCGGCTGAACTGCGGTCACGGCGCGACGACTTTGCGCTGACGCTGGACATGATTGAGGCCGAGCGCAATGTCGTCGGCCTGGCTGACAAGACCGAGGCCGAGCAATGGAGCCGATTGGCGGCGCTGGAATCCAGTCCCGCTTGGCAGGCGCCACAGGCCGCCGCCGCGCGTGACCGTCAGCGGGTGCTCAAGGGCGTGTTGTGGTGGCGGCTCGACGCGGACTATCGCTATCGACTGTGGCAGGCTCGTCGCAACCTGGCCGAACTTGATCGCGGCCTCGCGGCGACCGCTGAACTGTCCGCCAGCGCCCGCCTCGCGCGCGCCGATCGGCCCGTGGAACTGGAAACCGAACAGATGCGTATCGCGGCGCTGCAACCGCGCATCGAGGCCATGCAGGCCCGTATCGATGCGGTGCTGCAGCGTCAGGAGACGCACCTGCAGGCGATGATCGCCGACGAGCTCGAGGCGCAGAAACGCCGTCTGGCCAGCTACCGGATACAG
Organism: Gammaproteobacteria bacterium; assembly: GCA_021773815.1. Classification (GTDB taxonomy): domain Bacteria; phylum Pseudomonadota; class Gammaproteobacteria; order Steroidobacterales; genus SMWD01. The sequence continues at coordinate 6,271 of JAJFJS010000035.1, read as the reverse complement.
GCGCGGTTTGCGCTCGCGACAATCTACGACCGGACGGCGGTGGCGGCCGCGGGCGCTGCCGCGGATGGCGAAGGTGCGACGCCATGATGGCGCCGTTGATCGCGACGCTGACGGCCGTCACCCTTGCCGGCGGCTGGTGGCCGTTCGGCGGCGATGCCGACGGGCGGGCACGAATCGGCGACCTTAAAGAGCCCGATATCGAACTCAAGGCGCAGCCCGAAGTTATCGACAGCGGTGCGCTGGCGCGCGAGCAGTACCGGCTGTTTCTCGACATGCCCGTCGATGACCCGGCGCTGCAACTCGAGGCGCTGCGCCGGCTCGGCGACCTGAACCTCAAGGCCGGCGAGGAACGTGAGATCGACGGCGAGATCGACGGCAGTCATGCTTTCTTCCGCGAGGCCGTGCAGCTATACGAGGCGCTGCTTGAAAACAATCCCGGCTATGCGGACACGGACCGGATCCTGTACCAGCTCGCGCGTGCCTGGGAAACCATCGGTGAACCGGAACGCGCGCTGTCCGCGCTCGACCGTTTGATCGCGGCTTTTCCCGGCAGCAAATTCTATGCCGAGGGGCAGTTTCGCCGCGGCGAGATCCTGTTCGTCGACCGGCGTTATGCCGAAGCGGAGGGCGCCTATGCCGCCGTAATCACGCAGGGGCCGGCGTCGGCATTCTATGAGCAGTCGCTGTACAAGCACGGCTGGGTCCTGTTCAAGCGCGGGCGGCATGATGCATCGCTGGCCTCGTTCATGGATCTGCTCGATCGACGCATGGCCGGTGCGGAAGATGCCGTCGCGTTGCTCGATGGTCTGACGCGTCCCGAGCGTGAACTGATCGACGATACGTTCCGCGTCGTGAGCATCAGTTTCTCGTATCTCGACGGTCACCTGTCGATCGATGAACTGTTGGCGGACCGTGGTGATGTGCATTATGCCGACCTGCTGTATGCGCATCTCGGCGACCTGTATATCGACAAGGAGCGGTTCGACGATGCGGCTCAGGCCTATGCGGCATTCGTCGCGCGGGCGCCGACGCATGAACGCGCGCCGGCATTGCAGCTCAAGGTTATCGAGGCCTATACGCTGGCGCAGTTCCCGAGCCGCGTGCTCGAGGCCAAGCGTGCGTTTGTCACGCTGTACGGCATGGATGCTGAGTTCTGGAACGGGCGTGAGCGGGCCGATCATCCGACCGTCGTCGCCGTGGTGAAGGAAAGCCTCAGCGACCTGGCGGCGTTTGATCACGCACAGGCGCAGGCAGACGATGACGATGCGGCCTACCTGCGGGCCGTCGAGTGGTATCGCCGCTACCTGGCCTGGTTCCCGGACGATCCGGACTCAGCCGAGCGCAATTTCCTACTGGCCGACATCTTGCTGGAACTGGGATTCTTCGATCAGGCCGCGGTCGAATACCGCCGCACGGCATACGACTACGGCCCGCACGAACGCGCCGCGGCCGCGGCGTATGCCGGTTTGCTGGCGAGTCGTGAGCACGCCGGGAGCCTGCCGCCGGCCGCGCTCGAAGCCTGGCAGGCCGGGCTCGTCGCCGAGGCGCTGCGCTTTGCCGCCGCGTTTCCGGAGCACGAGCAGGCCGTCCCCGTGCTGACGAAGGTGGCCGAGGACCTGTTTGCCGCCGGGGCGCAAGAGCGTGCGACGCGCGTGGCCGGACTCGTCGTGACGCGCCTGCCGCCGGCCGCGCCGCAATACGAACAGACTGCGTGGACCGTGATCGCGCATGCAAACTTCGAACGCAAACGTTACCGGCAGGCGGAGCGGGCCTATCAGCGCCTGCTGGAATATCCGGTCGCCGATGCCGCCGCGGTTGCGGAGATTACCGAACGCGTCGCGGCCTCGGTCTATCGTCAGGCCGAACTGGACCGGGATGCCGGTCAAACCGATCTGGCCGTTGGCGGATTCCTGCGGGTCGGCGTCGCGGCGCCGGGTGCGACCTTCGTGCCGAATGCGATGTTCGACGCGGCGACCCTATTAATCGCCGGTACGCAATGGACCGATGCGGTCACCGTACTGGAGCGGTTTCGGCAGGACTTTCCGGACCATGCATTCGGTGACGATGTCACGCAGAAACTGGCCGTCGCCTACCGTGAGTCCGGCCGGACGACGGATGCCGCCGCCGAATACGTGCGCATCGCCGGTCTCGATGCAGCCGGCCCCGAACTGCATCGCGAGGCGTTATGGCAGGCCGCGGAACTCTATGCGGGCGCGGGTGCGCCGGCCGACGAGCGCCGTGTCTATATCGACATCGTGACGCGTTTTCCCGAGCCGTTTGACGAGGCGCTGGAGGCGCGCCAGAAACTGGTTGATATTGCTGCGGCCGGCAACGACCGTGGCGACCGGCTGCGCTGGTTGAACGAGATCGTGACGGCCGACGCACAGGCCGGCGCCGCGCGCACCGATCGCAGCCGGACGCTGGCGGCCCGCGCTTCACTCGAACTGGCCGGTCCGGTGCGGGATGCGTTCCGTGATGTGAAGCTTGTCGCGCCGCTGAAAGAAAGCCTGAAACGCAAGAAGAAGCACATGGAATACGCGCTGGCCGCGTACGGCGGGACCGCCGACTACGGTATCGCGGAAGTCACGACAGCCGCGACCTGGGAAATTGCCGACCTGTATTTTGTGCTGAGCCAGGACCTGATGGCGTCCGAGCGCCCAGGCGGCCTGGGCGCCGAAGAGCTCGAACAGTACGACATCCTGCTCGAGGAGCAGGCCTTCCCGTTCGAGGAACAGGCGATCGATATCCTGCTGCAAAACACCGCGCGGACGCAGGACGGCATCTATGACGAATGGATACAGAAAAGTTTCGCCCGGCTGGCCGAACTGATGCCGGCGCGTTACGCCAAGGTCGAGAGGAGTGAGCGTCTTGTCGCCATTATCGATTAAACGGGCATTGATTGAACGCGTCGCGCTCGCGGTCGTCGTGTTGCTGGCCGGCGGCTGCAGTTGGCTCGGTATGGATCGCCAGCCCGTCGACGGTGAACGCTATGCATCGGCGGTGACGAACCGTTATGCGCGGGCGCTCGGCTTCATGGATGCCGGTGACGACACGCGCGCCCAGCAGGCATTGGAGACGTTCGGCGAGACCTACCCGGACTATGCCGGCGCGCAGGTCAACCTGGGCATCATCTATGGCCGTAATGGCCGACCGGACGCCGCCGAAGCGGCCTTCGCGCGTGCCGTGACGGTGTGCACGCAATGCGCACCGGCCTATAACCATCTGGGCATCTCGCAGCGCCGCAGCGGACAGTTTGGCGCGGCCGAACAGTCCTACCTGCGGGCGCTTGAGGCCGATCCGGAGTATGCGCTGGCCTATTACAACCTCGGCATCCTGTACGACCTGTACCTCGGCCGGCCGGAACTCGCGTTGCGTTATTACGAGGACTACGTCGCGCATGAGGCCGCCAATGCGGATCTCGAAGAAGTGCACCGATGGATCATCGATCTGCAGAGGCGCGTCGGTCAGCCGGATCGCGCGGCACGGGTCGGGGGTACGCCATGAACAGAATGTTATTCGGGGCGTTGTCGTTGCTGGTCGGACTGGTCGTCACGACCGGTCACGCCGCCGATGAAACCGAACCGTCGCCGCCGCCAGCCGAGGCGCGCGTCGCGGCCGACCAGTTGCTGCTCGACTCGACGTCGATCCGCGGCAACCGGGAACTGCCGCGGGTGCTTTACATCGTGCCGTGGAAGGAGCCGCATCTGGGCGATATCGTCGGCAAGCCGGTCAACAGCCTCGTCGACGAGGTGCTCGCACCCGTAGACCGTGATGTGTTTCTAAGACAAATCAGGTATTTCGATCAATTGTACGGGTCCGGAAGATCCGACAACGGAGAGTGATGGATCCCGGTTGGCGTTTTGTGAATCGGGTGATGTGTTTTTATCGAGGAGGGTCAGGAAATGACTATTTATGAAGGCATCGTCGGTTTCTTTCAGGAAGGCGGCGTATTTATGTATCCGATCGTAATCGTGCTGACGCTGGGGTTGGCGATATCGATCGAGCGTTATCTGTATCTGAGCAAAACGAGCCTGACCAACCGAATGGTCTGGAAGAAGATCACGCCGCACATCAAGGCCGGCAACTTTCAGCAGGCGGTAACGGTGACGTCGAAGTCGCACAGTGCGATCGGGCAGATCCTGACCTATGGCTTGAATCGCATCAAGTCGGCTGCGCGCCGGGACGACATCGAGAAGGCGATGGAAGAGAGCCTGATGGAGGTCATGCCGCGACTTGAGAAGCGCACGCACTACCTGGCGACGTTTGCCAATATCGCGACGCTGCTCGGCCTGCTCGGCACGATCATCGGCCTGATCAACGCGTTCACGGCCGTCGCCTCGGCGAATCCGGCCGAGAAGGCGGACCTGTTGTCGGCGAGCATCTCGGTCGCGATGAACACCACGGCGTTCGGGCTCATGGTCGCGATACCGCTGCTGCTGATTCATACGGTTCTGCAGAGCAAGACGACGGAAATCGTCGACAGCCTGGAGATGGCCTCGGTCAAATTCCTCAATGCGGTCGATGAGCGTCGGACGGCGACCGGTCAGCCCGCATGAGCAAGCGCCACAGCCGGCATCGTCATGAGGCGGTGGAACTGAACATCACCGCATTCATGAACCTGATGGTGATCCTGGTTCCGTTCCTGCTGATTACGGCCGTGTTCTCGCAGGTGGCGATCCTCGAGCTGAATCTTCCCTCCTCGAATGATCAGCCCGGGGCCGAACCGGAGACGCCGCAGTTCGAAGTCATCGTGCGCCGCGACCGGCTCGAGGTCGGCGAACGCAATGCGGGCCTGTTGACGGGCCTGCCGGTGACGGCGGACGGCCATGACTTTGCCGGCCTGAATGACTACCTCAAGCGCATCAAGGCGAAATATCCGGACAAGGTCGATGCGAGCGTGCTGCTCGAAGCGGATGTGCCCTACGACGTGCTCGTCAAGGTCATGGACGCGGTACGCGTGTACGAGGCCACCGGGCCCGGCGATGCCGTCATTCAGGCGGAGCTGTTCCCCGAAATCTCGATCGGCGATGCGCCGGTCCGCGGCAAGGCCGGTTAACGGAGTTTGACGATGAAGATGTCACACCGCGCCAAGCGCATGAAACGACGCAACGACCGGGGCAAGAAGACGGTCGTGCTGAACCTCGTGTCGCTGATGGATATATTTACGATCCTCGTGTTCTTCCTGCTCGTGAATTCGGCGCAGGTTGAGGTGCTGCCGAATGCAAGGGATCTGCAACTGCCCGAATCAATTGCTGAACAGAAGGCGCGTGAAAACGTCGTCATCATGGTAACCGGCGAGGAGATTCTCGTGCAGGGCAGCCCGGTAGCGCGGGTTGCCGACGTCATGGCGCAGCCGGACCTGGTCATTGATGAACTCCGTAATGCGCTGCAACGCCAGTCCGATCGCGTTTTGCGGCGCGATGCGATGGCCGATATCGCCGACCGGGAGGTCACGATCATGGGCGACAAGGCCCTGCCGTACCGGTTGCTCAAGCGCGTGATGGCGACGTGTACCGCCGCTGACTACGGGCAGATCTCGCTGGCCGTGTTACAGAGTGCGCCGGCGCAGCAGGCGGCAACGAAGGCGGCGACGCGTGCGGCGGGATCTGTTGCTGCGGGAAAACAGGGGTAAGGCCGCATGGTGACGTATTTTCGCTTGTATGAACTGCCCTGGGAGACGTCCCGGGAAGAAGAGCGGCTGTTTCGCCGGATCTGCAAACAGGCCGTTATCGGCGGCGCGGTGCTGAGCATCGTGTTCTCGTTGCTGCCGTTGCCGGACGTCACGCATGAACGCGTCGACAAGGTGCCGCCGCGGTTCGCGAAGTTGATTCTTGATAAGCCCAAGCCGCCGCCGCCACCGCCCGTGGTCATCGAGCGGCCGAAGCCCGAGCCGCTTGAGCTCGAGGCGCCGAAGGTCGTCGAGAAGCCGAAGCCGAAATCTGCACCGGTCGTCAAGGAAGAACCCAAACCCATTGACCGGGCCGTCGAGGCGCGCAAGAAGGCGTCGGTTGCCGGCTTGCTGCCGTTCGCCGACGATCTCGCTGATCTCAGGGACAATCAGGCGGTGGCCAGCGTCACGCAGGCGACCAACCTGGCCGGTGCGGCCGGCGCCGCCAAACGCACCGAGCGCTCGATGATCACGTCGAAAGCCGGCAAGGGCAGCGGCGGCATCAACACCGCCGGCATGAGCCGCGACACCGGCGGCAGCGGCTTGGCCGGGCATGAGTCGGCCAAAGTGTCGAGTACGGTCGCCGGGCTCGGCAAGGGCGGG
>JAJFJS010000034.1 GCA_021773815.1 Gammaproteobacteria bacterium | reverse complement strand
GCCGCTCTGCAGGCTGTCGACGAGGCGCCCCAGCGCTGCCTGCGTCTCTTCGCTGAACCACGCGGCCGTGGTCCGCTCGACATCTTCGGTCTCGTCCAGCGCCTGAATCAGGCGCGACTTGCCGGCCAGCCGCGTGCTGTTCATCGCCTTCGGCGGCAATGCCAGCAGGCCGTGCGCGAAAGCCAGCGCGCGCTCCTCCAGCGCGTCCGGCGACACGAGTTCATCGACGAGGCCGATGTCCCGCGCCCGGTCCATGGTCAGCAACGTGCCCTGCATTGCGAACTGGCGGGCCAGACGGGTGCCGACCAGTTCCTTGAAGACACGCTGAATCGTCGTCGGCAACGGCAACCCGACCTGGACCTCGTTGAAGCCAATCTTGTACCCGCCGTCGGCGGCGATCCGATAGTCGCAATGCGCGGCGAGGACCGCGCCGCCGGCGGGACTGTGACCGCCCAGCGCCGCGACGACGGGCACCGGACAGGCGGCCAGCGACTTGCTGGTCTGAAACAGCAGCGACCAGAAACGATGAATCTCGTCCCGGGACTGACCGAGCAGTTCCGGGACATCGATGCCGGCGCAGAACATGCCCGGCCGACCGGACAGAATCAGCGCGCGGGCGCCCCCCTCGAGTGCAGCGGCATAGCCGGCCAGGATGGCGCCGAGCAACTCATGATTCAGTGCGTTCGCCGGCGGACGATTCATTCGCAATTCGGTGATCGCGCCGTGAGTGATGATATCCAGCATGTACCGCACCCTTGAGATGGCGTTGGAGATCCTCGCGCACTATACCAAAACCGCCGACCGGCCCCGGGGCCGCAATGACGGCGCCGGTCGCACCGCCATCCGGGCGCGGTTCGAGGTCAGGCCATGCGGTCGCGCGGACCGGCGACAAACCAGATGATCAACCCAACGACCGGCAGAACCAGCACCAGCAGAATCCAGATCGCTTTCATGCCCGTCGTTGCCGGGCTTTGCACTATCTGCACAATCGCATAGATATCCGCCAGCAGGATCAATAATCCCAGAATACCGTTGACTTCCATGAACACCCCCTTGCCAATGACAGGTCGAACCGCCCGCCCCGCGCCGGTCGAGGCGCACGGACCGGCTAGTCCGTGCGGATAAAAGTAGCAGATTATTGAAGAAGTCTCAGGTGAGTGCGCGCCGTACCATGAGCCCGCGCTGAATCGGCAAGGGTGAGCCATTCCGAACGCAGGATCGTGCCACCTGAGGTTTTTTTCAATAATCTGCTGCATCCCGGCGACGATTTGGCGAAACTGCCGCCAACAGCAGGCGCTCGACTGCGTCGCCCGCGTCGGACGCCGCGCGCTCATCGGATCATTCCGCCAGCGCGGAATCGTTCAACAGTACGCATTCACGCAGCACCGCCGTGGCGAATTGTCCTCGTGACAGCGCAAACTCGACGCAGGCTTGTTGCCCGTCGATACGCCAGGTGAGATCGGTCGCGGGCATGAGCAGCGGTCGCCGCATCATGCGCACGTCGTGGGCCGCCAGCAGCCGCAATGTCGCCGGGAAGCCAGCGAAGAACGCATCCTCGCTGGCCCGCGCCACTTCGGTCGCATGACTGTCGCCGACGCCCCATAACAATCCGGAGGGTATGCCGCCGGGTAATTCGCCGGGCGACCCGCTCGGCAGCGCGCCGCCCGCGTCACGCAACGTCGGCTCATGACGATATCCGTTTTCGCGGGTACACCAGAGGATTTCGCCGGCCAGCGGCGTCGCCGCCGTGCCCGCGGCGATGCGCTGCGCGAGGAAGTTGTTGAACAGGGCCGAGCGCAATGCCGACAGCGCAAACGAACGCGCCTGCCGATCGAGCCGCGCCGGCGCGTCGAGATCCTGAAACAGGTCGAGATTGCCGCCGCCGTGACCGAATCGCTGGGCACCGAAGTAATTCGGCACCAGCCCGTCACGCACGGTCGTCAGCCGACGCTCCAGCGCGGCCACGTCGCCGCCGAGTGCGCGAATGACGATCCGGAACCAGTTCCCGCGTAGTGCACCGATGCGCAGCTTGCCCGAATGCCGCTGTGCCCGCAGCACCTCGACGCCGTCGATGTCGAGTCCGTCGACATCCGGGTCGGCGCGCCCGGGCAGATGCACACTGAACCACTGTTCCGTGACGGCACGCCGATCCTTCATGCCGGCATAACCGACAGCGCGCATCGGCAGCCCGAGCACGCGCGCCAGCCGCTGCGCGACCCAGCGCGTGTTCTGGCCGGTCTTGCGCACCAGCAGATACAGATGCTCACCCGTACCGGTCAATTCGAACGCCAGCGATTCACGGACAATGAAATCAGCCGGTTCGACGCGGATGCTACCGGTCGTCACCGGCGTCCCGTGCAGGGTCGGCAAGGTATCGAACGCGGCGCCGCGCGCGAGCCGCACACGCTCGTCGCCAAGGCTGGACGGTACCGGCGCCGGGTGGGTCAATCGGAAACCGGAGCGCCGGCCGGCTGCTCGGGAAAAACGTAGAACGTCTCATCGTCGCCGATCAGCCCGAGATCGCTGCGCGCCCGTTCCTCGACGGCGCCGAAGCCGTTCTGCAGATCCCCGACTTCCGCAGCCAGACGTTCGTTGCGCTCGGCCAGCTCCTGGTTTTCATGCCGTTGCAATTCCACCTGGTGTCGCAGACGGCTGACCTCCGAAAATCCGTCGCGTGAAATCCAGAGCCGCACCTGCAGGACGATCAGCAGACACAGTAACCCGACGACGAGCAGCCGGAACCCGAGCGGATTTCCGGGCGCGGGTTTCACATTCGGACGGGAAACGCAGCCATGCCGGGATACCGCGCCGCCGTGCCGAGGATCTCCTCGATGCGCAGCAACTGGTTGTACTTGGCCATGCGATCGGACCGGCACAACGAGCCGGTCTTGATCTGGGTCGCGCTGGTACCGACCGCGATATCGGCAATCGTCGCATCGCAGGTCTCGCCCGAACGGTGCGAAACAACGGCCGAATAGCCGGCGCGTTCGGCCATGTCGATGGCTGCGAGGGTTTCGAGCAGCGTGCCGATCTGATTCGGCTTGATCAAAATGGAATTAGCGATCTTCTTCTCAATCCCCTCGGCCAGGATCTTCGTGTTGGTCACGAACAGGTCATCACCGACGAGCTGAATGCGGTGGGCAAGTTTCTCGCTGAGCAGTTGCCAGCCGTCCCAGTCGCTTTCGTCCATGCCGTCCTCGATCGAGATGATCGGATACTGGTCGACGAGGCCCGCCAGGTAATCGGTGAATCCGGCCGAATCGAAGGTCTTGCCCTCGGATGCGAGGCGGTAGCTGCCGTCGGCATAAAATTCCGAACTGGCGACATCGAGGCCGAGCCAGACGTCGGCGCCGGCCTTCAGCCCGACCTTGTCGATGGCCGTCAGGATGACTTCCAGAGCCGCCGCATTCGACGGCAGGTTCGGCGCGAATCCGCCTTCGTCGCCGACCGCCGTGCTCATGCCCCCGCTCTTGAGAACCGACTTGAGCGCATGAAAGATTTCGGCGCCGTAGCGCAACGCCTCGCCGAACGACGGTGCGCCGACCGGCAGCACCATGAACTCCTGGATATCGACACTGTTGTCCGCATGCGCGCCACCGTTGACGATATTCATCATCGGCACAGGCATGACATGGCTGTCGGCCGACAGCGCCTGAAACAGCGGCAGTTGTCGTTCAGCCGCCGCCGCCTTGGCGACTGCCAGCGATACCGCCAGTGTCGCGTTCGCGCCCAGGCGCGCCTTGTTCGGCGTACCGTCCAGTGCGATCAGCGCCGTATCGACACCGGTTTGATCAGCCCCGTCCTGCCCGATCAGCCGCTTGCGAATCTCGCCGTTGACGTGCCCGACGGCCCGCAGCACGCCTTTGCCCAGGTACCGTTTCGGGTCACCGTCGCGCAGCTCGATGGCTTCTCTCGAACCGGTCGACGCGCCGGACGGCACCGCCGCCCGACCGAATGCGCCGCTCGCCAGCCGGACATCGGCCTCGACCGTGGGGTTGCCGCGGGAATCGATGATCTCCCGGCCATTGATCTGGGTAATCTCAGTCATGATCTGCACATGCTCCTGGTGCTGGTCGTCGTGTTTCCGTGCCAAGTTCCGTCTCGGCCAGCGGCGCCGATTTGACGGCGTCATCAAGGGCCAACAGCGTCGTCAGCAACGCCTCCATGTGCCCGAGCGGCCACGCGTTCGGGCCGTCGCTCAGCGCCTGTGCCGGGTCCGGGTGGGTCTCCATGAACAAGCCGGCAACCCCGACCGCGACCGCCGCCCGGGCGAGCGCCGGCACGAATTCCCGCTGCCCGCCCGATGCATCGCCGCGGCCGCCGGGCAACTGGACCGAGTGCGTCGCATCGAAGACCACCGGACAACCCGTCTCGCGCATGATAACGAGCGAGCGCATATCCGACACGAGGTTGTTATAACCGAACGAAAAGCCGCGCTCGCAGACCATGATCTGACTGTTGCCGGTGCCGCGTGCCTTCGCGACGACATTGGCCATTTCGCCCGGCGACAGGAACTGGCCCTTCTTGATATTGACCGGCTTGCCCTGCGCCGCGACATTGACGATGAAATTGGTCTGCCGGCACAGGAACGCCGGCGTCTGCAGCACGTCGACGACGGCCGCCACCTCATCCAGCGGCGTGTCTTCATGGACGTCAGTCAGGATCGGCAACCCCGTCTGCCGTCGCACCTCGGCGAGAATCCGCAGACCCTCCTCGCACCCGGGGCCGCGAAAACTGTCGCCGGATGAGCGATTGGCCTTATCGAAAGATGCCTTAAATATCAAATTGATAGAAAGCTTTTCTGATATTTCTTTTAGCTTTCCGGCAATATCGATCGTCAACTGCTCACTTTCGACGACGCAGGGCCCGGCGATCAGGAACAGGCGTCGGTCGAGGCCGACTGGAAACCCCGTCAGGTTCATGCGCCCGCAGCTGCCGCCAGTTCCTGCGTGTTGAACTGCCGGGCCGCGCGGATGAAACCGTTGAACAGCGGGTGCCCGTCGCGCGGGTTGGACGTGAATTCGGGATGGAACTGGACGGCGACAAACCACGGATGGTCCGGAATCTCGATGACCTCGACGAGGTCATCGACCGAAACGCCCGAAAATACGAGGCCCGCCTCGCTGAGCCGGTCCCGGTAGCGATTGTTGAACTCGTAACGGTGACGATGACGCTCGCAGATGGTCTCGTGACCGTACATCAGCGCGGCGAGGCTACCCGACTGCAGGCGGCATTCCTGGGCGCCGAGCCGCATCGTGCCGCCGAGATCCGATTTCGCGTCGCGCGCCTCGCTGCTGCCGTCAGGATTCCGCCATTCGGTAATCAGCGCAATGACCGGATGTTCGGTGCCGCGCTCGAACTCCGTGCTGTGCGCGCCGGCCAGCCCGGCGACATTGCGGGCGAATTCGATGACCGCGGCCTGCATCCCCAGGCAGATACCCAGGTACGGAATTCGGTTTTCCCGCGCATAACGAACCGTATCTATCTTGCCCTCGACACCCCGGTCACCGAACCCGCCGGGTACCAGGATCGCATCGACGTCCTTGAGGCAGGCAACATCGCCCGATTCCATCGCGCCGGATTCGACATAGCGGATGTCGACCTTCGTGCGCGTCTGCAGGCCGGCATGCACGAGCGCCTCGGACAGTGACTTGTACGAATCGCGCAGATCGACGTACTTGCCAACGAGCGCGATCGTGACCGTCTCGTCCTGACTCTGCCTGGCGGCGACGACGGCTTCCCACTCGGACAGATCGGCCGGCGGAACCTCGAGGCCCAGCTGTTTCACGATAATCTCGTCGATACCCTGGTCCCGGAATACCATCGGCAGGCAATAGATATCGTCAACATCCATTGCGGAAATGACGGCCCGCTCCTGGACATTCGTGAACAGGGCAATTTTGCGCCGCGGCTCGTCCGGCAGCGGTTGCTCGGAACGGCAGACCAGCACGTCCGGCTGAATACCGATCGAACGCAATTCCTTGACGGAGTGCTGCGTCGGCTTGGTCTTGATCTCGGCAGATGTCGCGATATACGGCACGAGCGTCAGGTGCACGTAGACAACGTTGCCGCGGCCCAAGTCCACGCCGATCTGGCGAATCGCCTCCATGAACGGCAGCGACTCGATATCACCCACGGTGCCGCCGATCTCGACGATACAGATGTCGGCATCACCGGCGCCGAGCGAAACGCCGCGCTTGATCTCGTCGGTCACATGCGGAATAACCTGGACGGTCGCGCCGAGATAGTCGCCGCGGCGTTCCTTGGCGATGACACTGCCGTAAATGCGCCCGGTCGTGAAGTTACTGTTCCGGCCGGTCGTCGTGCGCACGAAGCGCTCATAGTGACCGAGATCGAGATCGGTTTCGGTGCCGTCCTCGGTGACGAACACCTCGCCGTGCTGAAACGGGCTCATCGTGCCCGGATCGACGTTCAGGTACGGATCCAGCTTAATCATGCTGATCTTGAGGCCGCGGGCTTCGAGAATCGCACCGAGAGATGCGGCGGTGATGCCTTTCCCCAATGAAGATACGACACCGCCGGTAACAAATATGAAGCGAGGCATGAGCAGTCCCAGGTTAATCAATCAGCCAACGGCGCGTCTGTGACGGAAACGGGCCAGAATCAGATCGCGCAATATCGTGTGCGGCGACCGGCCGGTTTTGGAAAATCGGATTGATCGACACGGTGCTCCACTTTACAAGATCACCCCGATCACGACAATGAATTCAGGGCGATCCGCGCCATTTCACTGTACCGACGGATGCCGGTCCCACGCGACGCGCACACCGCCCGCCGGCGTCCCCGCGCCGCAGTCGCCCGCCTGCCAGAGGTCGCCGACCGCAACCAGCCGGGTGTCCCGATACAGCAAAGGCACATGCGGGCGCATCCACGGCAGGATGCCGCGCTCCTGGAACAGGTTCTTGATGGTTTTGTGCCGGCCGCCGACCTCGATACGCTCGCCGCCGCCGCGAAAACGCACGATCCAGTCGCCGGACACGCTCGCCGCCGCGCCGTCGCGCCGCGTAAAGCCCAGCCGACCCGCGAGCGGCCCCAGGTCGAGGCGGCCGCTACCGTCCCAGCGATGCCCGGCCGACGCCGGCTGGTCAGCCGGGTCCGGGTCAAAATCGAGCACGTACAGCCGACCGCGGTAGCGGCGGATCTGCCCGCCGGGCCAGATGAGTGCCGGCAGCCGGTCCGGGCCGGCGGTCAATAACTGCTCCAGACCCGCACGCAATCGCACCTCACCCGGCGGCAGGAGCCCACGGTCCCGGAGGGCGTGGCGGACGAGGTTACGCCGCCGCGGCGGGCTCAGTTGCTCGAGCGCGGCCACCGAGATCGTCCCGTCCAGACACGCGGCTGCGGCATCAATCCCGGCCAGTTCGTCGAGCATCTGCACGGCCTCGCCGCTGAGTCGGGCCGCACGCGTTATCGTATCGCTCAGACCCGGCCAGCGGGCGCGCAACACGGGCAGCGCCCGGTGGCGCAGGTAGTTGCGGTCGAAAGAGGTGTCGGCATTGGCCGGATCCTCGCTCCAGGCAAGCCGCTGCGCGCGCACATAGGCCGCAAGCGCCGCACGATCCACATCCAGCAGGGGTCGAACCAGCCAGCCGCCACCGAACCGGCGCCGCACCGGAATTGCCGCCAGTCCGTGCGGTCCGGTACCGCGCAGCAGTCGCAGCAGCACGGTCTCGATTTGATCATCGCGGTGATGGGCCGTGACCAGGATCTCACCGTCGCCGAGCAGCGTGTCGAACGCGGCGTACCGCGCGCGCCGCGCGGCTGCCTCGAGGCCGTCGGACCCGTCCGCTGCGACGGCCACGTCAAGACACGACAGGCCAACACCCAGCTCGGCGCACAGGCGCCGACAGGCCGCCGCCCACGCGTCGGCCTCGTCATGCAGGTGGTGATTGATATGCACGGCACGCACATGGTTCCCGTCGGCCGCGCGCGCCAGACGCATCAGGCCATGCAGCAACGCGGTCGAATCGACGCCGCCGCTGAGCGCGACGCACCAGTGCGCGCCGGCCTCCAGGTCCATTTGCAGTTGTTGCCGCAGTGTATCGAGCATGGTTGTCGCTCGGCGGCGTCCGCCGCGCCGGTGGCCGGCGACGTCAGCCGTCCCGGAAGGCGCCCATGGCCGCGAGGCGACTGGCGCGCTGGGCCAGCAATTCATCCGTGGACAGCGCCACGAGTTCGCGCAGGTGGGTGACCAGTGCATTCTGCAGCGTCTGCGCTGTCGCCGCCGGGTCCCGGTGCGCGCTGCCGAGCGGTTCAGGGACAATCTCGTCGATGAGTTTGAGTTCCAGCAGTCGCTCCGCCGTCATGCCCATCGCCTCGGCCGCCGCCGAGGCCTTGTCCGCACTCTTCCACAGGATGCTCGCGCAGCCTTCCGGCGAGATCACCGAGTACACAGCATACTCGAGCATCAGGACCCGGTCCGCGACGCCGATGGCCAGCGCGCCGCCGGAGCCGCCTTCGCCGATCACGGCGCTGACGATCGGCGTCCGCAGCCGCGCCATCGTAAACAGGTTACGCGCGATCGCCTCGCTCTGGCCGCGCTCCTCGGCGCCGATGCCCGGATAGGCGCCCGGCGTGTCGATCAGCGTGACGACCGGCACATGAAACCGCTCCGCCATGCGCATCAACCGTAGCGCCTTGCGATACCCCTCGGGTTTGGACATGCCGTAGTTGCGCAGCACGCGCTCTTTCGTATCGTGGCCCTTCTGGTTGCCGATGAACATTACGGTACGGCCGTCGAGCCGGCCGAGTCCGCCGACAATCGCCGGATCGTCCGCGTACATCCGGTCGCCGTGCAGTTCCTGAAAATCGGGACTGATGGCACCAATGTAATCGAGCGTATACGGCCGCAGCGGATGACGCGCGACCTGCGCGATCTGCCACGGCTTCAGGCCGGAGAAAATTGACTTGGTCAGCGTTCGGCTCTTGGTCTTGAGCCGCTCGATCTCCTCGCCGATATTGACTTCCGAATCGTCGCCGACGAAGCGCAGCTCGTCGATCTTCGCTTCGAGCTCGGCGATCGGTTGTTCAAAATCCAGAAACTTCAGGTCCATAGGCCGGAACCCTAAACGCTGTCGGGGCGCGATACAAGACCGAATCAGGCTGTCAGCGCATTCTTGTAAATAAACCGGAAGCCGTCATGACCGACGATTTCCGAGAGTCGCTCGCGCAGTTCGCGGCTCGGCCGCACCGACCACTGGTCGCCCAGCCGCACGCGCCCCTGCGCATCGTTGCGCCGAACATACAGGCTGATGTCACAATCGCCGGGCCGATACGGCTCGAGCACCTGCCGGAGCCGATCCGCATCGAGCCCATCGTCGTCGCCGTCGTGCCAACGGATCACCAGGTTCGAGGCGCACCGTTCGATGACCTTGTCGATATCGCTGACCTCCTTCGCGGTCAGCCGCCAGTCGTCGAGGTAATCGTCGAACCGCAGCAGGCCGGACACGACGACGATCGCGTGCCCCGTCAGCAGGTGCCGGAATCGTTCGTAGGCTTCCTGAAACAACATGACATCGAGCCGGCATTGGCCGTCATCGAGTTCAAATGTGACCCGGTTGCCACGCCGGGCCAGGTTAGTCACGAGACCGGCCGCAGCACATTCACGGCCGCCTGACCACGGCTTGTCGGCATTGACAACCGGCGCGCCCGACTTGAGGCTGGCGATCGTGCCCGACGAGATAAACGGACCGTCATGCCGGTACTCGTCGAACGGATGCCCGCTCATATACAGTCCCAGGCTCTCGCGCTCGGCCGCCAGCTTCTGGCGGAAGCCCCAGTCCGGTTCCACGCTGGCCGGCGGCGTCACCGATGCCCCGCGCGCACCGCCGCCGCCGAACAGATCGACCTGACCCGAGTCGCGCAGACGCGCGGCTTGCTCGGCAGCACCCATCGCGGCCGGTACGCGCGCCAGCAATGTCGGCCGATTCACGCTGAGCGCATCCATCGCACCGGACCGGATCAGCGCCTCGACGGCGCGACGGCCAACCTTGTGCGTGTGCACGCGCAGGCAAAAATCATCGAGATCCCGAAACGGCCCGTCATCGCGGGCAACGATGATCTGGTCGATCGCATTGCGCCCGAGTCCCTTGATCGCGCCGAGGCCATAACGAATCGCCGCATCCCCGCGCATGCCGAACGCGAATTCGGAATCATTGATATCCGGCGGTAGCACCTCGAGACGGTTGAGCTCACAATCCTGCTTAAGGATCACGAGCTTGTCCGTATCATCCATTTCCGTGCTCAGGACTGCGGCCATGAATGCCGCCGGGAAATGCGCTTTGAGCCAGGCGGTCTGGTACGCGAGCAAGGCATAGGCTGCCGAGTGCGACTTGTTGAAGCCGTAACCGGCGAACTTCTCGACCAGGTCGAAGATCCGTATCGCCAGGCCGCGGTCGATACCGCGCTCAGCGGCCCCGTCCACGAAAACGCTGCGCTGCGTGGCCATCTCTTCGGCCTTCTTCTTGCCCATCGCCCGGCGCAGGATGTCCGCGCCGCCCAACGAATAACCCGACAGTCGCTGCGCGATCTGCATGACCTGTTCCTGATACAGGATGACTCCGTAGGTGCTCTTGAGCACCGGCTCGAGTTCCGGGTGGAAATAGTCGATGGTCTGGTTCGCGTCCCCGTGCTTGCGGTCGATGAAATCGTCGACCATGCCCGACTGCAGCGGCCCCGGCCGGAACAGCGCGACCAGCGCCACTATGTCGTCGAAATGATCAGGTCGCAGCCGCTTGACCAGGTCCCGCATACCGCGCGATTCGAGCTGGAATATGGCCGTCGTGTTGCAGGCGCGCAGCAGTTCGAAGGTCGCCGCATCGTCCGTCGGCAGCAGGTCGATACTTACCTGCTCGTCCGGTCCGACGCATTGCGCGTTGATCGTCCTGACTGCCAGGTCAATGATCGTCAGTGTGCGTAAACCGAGAAAGTCAAACTTGACGAGGCCGACGGCCTCGACGTCATCCTTGTCAAATTGCGTGACGTTCGTCGACTCGCCGTCGACGCGAAACAGCGGCGTGAAATCGGTAATTGTGGTCGGTGCGATAACGACACCGCCGGCATGTTTGCCGGCATTACGCACCAGCCCCTCCAGCTGCATCGCCAGGTCAATCGTCGTGCGTACATCGTCATCATCGTCGTACAGCGCCCGGAGCTCTTTCTCCTGACTCAGGGCCTTGTCCAGTGTGATGCCGATTTCGAACGGGATGAGCTTGGCGATGCGGTCGCCGAAACCGAACGGATGACCGAGCACGCGCGTGACATCCCGCACAACGGCTTTGGCGGCCATCGTGCCGTAAGTGATGATCTGCGATACGCGGTCGCGGCCGTAGCGCTGGGCGACATAGTCAATCACCCGGTCGCGGCCGTCCATGCAGAAGTCGATATCGAAATCCGGCATCGACACGCGCTCCGGGTTCAGGAAACGCTCGAACAGCAGGTCATGAAGAATCGGATCGAGTTCGGTGATACCCAGCACCCATGCAATCAGGGAGCCGGCGCCGGAGCCGCGCCCGGGCCCGACCGGGATCGAATGCTCCCGAGACCAGCGAATGAAATCGGCAACGATCAGGAAATACCCCGGAAACCCCATGCCGTTTATCACATCGAGTTCGATCCGCATGCGCTGCCGATAAACTTCGGGTACCGCATCGAACGCCTCGATTTGCAGGCGCCTGAGCAGCCCTCGCCGCGACTCCGCGGCAAGAAACTCACCGATCGTCAGCCCGTCCGGCACCTCGTACTCCGGCAGGAAAGACTCGCCGAGCGACAGATCCACGTTGCAACGCTTCGCGATCTCGACGCTGTTGGCCAGCGCCTCGGGCAGGTCCGCAAACAGCAACTGCATTTCCACCGGCGTACGCAGGTATTGCTGCTCGCTGTAATCGCGCGGCCGATTCGGATCATCGAGCACACGCCCCTGCTGAATGCACACGCGGGCTTCATGCGCCTCGAAATCCTGGCGACGCAGAAAACGCACGTCATTGGTCGCCACCACCGGACAGGCCGTCGCGGCCGCCAGTTTTACGGCCGCCGACAGGTAGTCTTCCTCCCGCGGCCGACCGGTGCGCTGCAACTCGATAAAAAAGTCGCCGCCAAACAGTTCCTGCCATTCTTCGGCCGCGACGCGCGCCGCATCGGCATGTCCGCCGAGCAGCAGTCGGCCAATTTCGCCTTCGCGGCCGCCCGACAGGGCCATCAATCCGTCCGCGGCGCCGCCGGCCAGCCAGGCGCGCGCGAGGATCGGCACGCCGTTGTCCAGGCCGTCGACATACGAGCGCGTCAACAGGCGCGACAGGTTTCTATACCCCTCGTTATTCCGGCATAGCAACACGAGTCGCGACGGTTCGGCCTCGTCTTCGTTCCGCAGCCGAACCTCCGCGCCGATCAGTGGCTTCAGGCCCGCCGCCAGCGCGGCACGATAGAACTTGACGAGTCCGAACAGGTTGCTCTGATCCGTCAGTGCGATCGCCGGCATGCCGAACGCAGCCGTTGTACGCATCAATTCGCCGATGCGCACGACGCTGTCAACGATCGAGTATTCCGTATGCACGTGCAGGTGAACAAACGCGGCGGTCATACCCCCGCCCCCGCTTCGACGACCGCGCGCACGGGCCGGAAACTGCGCCGATGCTCGGGACAGGGTCCGTGCCGGGTCAACGCCGCCAGATGCGCCGCCGTCGGATAGCCCTTGTGCTGCGCGAAGCCGTACGCGGGGAACCGCCGATCCAGCGCCAGCATCAGGTCGTCGCGCGCCGTTTTCGCCAGCACCGAGGCGGCGGAAATAGCCGGACAGGTCCGGTCGCCGCCGATGATGGCCCGCGCATCCCCGAGGTAGCCGGGCAAATCGGGCAACCGGTTGCCGTCGACGCGCAACACGCCGGGCGACTGTGCCAGTCGCTCGACGGCCCGGCGCATCGCAAGCATCGTGGCATGCAAAATGTTCAACGTATCGATCTCTTCGACATTGGCAAGCGCAATAGCCCATGCCGCCGCCCGGGCTTTAATTTCCTGCGCGGCGGCTTGCCTGCGAGCGGCCGTCATCTGCTTGGAATCGCGTACGCCGTCGATCCGCTGGTCGGGCGCGAGCACGACGATCGCGGCCACGACGGGTCCGGCCAGCGGCCCGCGACCCGCTTCGTCAATACCGCCGACTGCATCCGGCGCAAATGCGGCCGCACGTACCGCAACCCACTGACAGTCGATCCCGCTCACAGCCTCACCTTCGTCACGATCCCGGACCACGGTAACACTGCCACCGCTCAGGATTCGAGCGTGCCGGCCAGGCGCAACACGGCTTGCGCCGCGCGCTCCCCGGCGGAACGGCGCAGACCAGCGCCCAATTCAACGAACGTCGCGATCAGGTCCTCGCGTCGCGGCGAAGCGGCCAGCGCATCGAGCACCTCGCGCCCCAGCGCATCGGCCGTCGCCTGCCGCTGAATCAACTCCGGCACCAGCGCACGACCGGCCAGCAGGTTCGGTAACGAGATGTACTCGACCTTCATCAAACCGACCGCGCGCAGCGCGCGCGCGGCCAGGTAGGTCAGCGGCGCCATTTTGTAGGCGACGACCATTGGTCGCTGCGACAGCATGACCTCAAGCGCCGCCGTCCCCGATACCAGCAACACGGCGTCGCTGGCGGCAATCGCGGTCTGCGCCTGCCCGTCGAGCACGGCAACCGCCGCCCGCGGCGCCAGTGTCGCCAACTGGGCCTCAATCGCCCCGCGCAATGCCGGGCTCGCCGCCGGCACGACGAACCGTATCCCGTCGACCCGCTGATCCAGCCAGGCCGCGGCCTGCGCCAGCACGGGGCCGATGCGCGCGACCTCTGCCGCGCGGCTGCCGGGCATGATCGCGACGACCGGTCCGTTGCCGATGTCCAGTTGTCGGCGCGCCGCGACCTGATCGGGGGGGCCGGGGATCTCGTCGGCCAGCGGATGGCCGACAAATTCGGCGTCGATGCCGTGCCGCGCCAGAAACGCGGGTTCGAACGGCAACAGGCAGAGGATATGATCGCAGGCCGCGCGCAGTACTCGAACCCTGCTTTCGCGCCAGGCCCAGACGGACGGGCAGACGTAATGCACCGTCGGAATGCCGGCACGCCTGGCGATCTTCTCGACGCGCAGATTGAAATCGGGCGCATCGATGCCAAGCAGCACGTCAGGCGGGTCCGCCAGCAGGCGCCGTTCGACGGCACGACGGATGCGCAGCAGACGCGGCAGATGCCGCAAGACCTCGAACAGGCCCATGACCGCGAGATCCTGGCTGTCGAACCAGGGTTCACAACCGGCCGCCCGCATGGCCGGCCCGGCGATGCCCTCGATGCGGATATCCGGGCACAGGCGTCGCGCACTGCGGATAAAACTGGCGCCCAACCGGTCGCCGGAGGCCTCACCCGCGATGACGACAACCCTGACCATGCGCCGGCGGTTCAGCGCCGTACGCGGCGCGTGGTCGACGGGCCCGGGCAGTGACAGCCGGTATCCATCGAACGAGATCCGGGCCCGCGGCCCACGGTCAGCGGAAAATACCGCGTTCGGATTCGTCGAGAAACCGGACCAGTACCTCGAGTTCCGGCTGGGATTTGGCCAGCTCGGCCAATTGGTCGCGTGCCTCGCTCAGGCGCAGCTCGGAACGATACAGGATGCGGTAGGCCTCTTTGAGATGACGAATCTGCTCGTTCGAGAAATCCCGGCGGCGCAGGCCCTCGGCATTGATGCCGCGTGCTTCGGGCGGCTGACCGAAGGTGAGCACATACGGCGGCACGTCCTTGCCGATGCCGCCATAGGCGCCGACAAAGCTGTGCGCGCCGATGCGGCAGAACTGGTGAATCGCGACAAACGCGCTGAGCATCACGTAATCGTCCAGATGCACATGCCCGGCCAGCATGGCGCCGTTGGCCATGATGATCTCGCTGCCGACACGACAATCGTGAGCGATATGCGTATAGGCCATCAGCCAGTTGTTGTCGCCGATCGACGTAAAGCCCTCGTCCTGCACCGTGCCGCGATTGATCGTGCAGAATTCGCGGAACGTGTTGCCGGACCCGATTTCGAGACGGGTGGCTTCGCCGCGATATTTTTTATCCTGCGGATCATCGCCGATGGATCCGAACGGGTAGAAACGATTGTTCGCGCCGATCGTCGTCGGCCCTTTGACGACACAATGCGCGCCGACTTCCGAACCCGCGCCGATCCGCACTCCCGGCCCGATCATGGTAAAGGGACCGACGCGCACGTCGTCGGCCAGTTCGGCGTCGGCCGATACGACGGCAGAAGGATGTATCAGTTCACTGTCGCTCATGGGTCATCCGACATGTCCCGGAGTTGTTTTTCCAGTTTCCGCACCCGCCGCGCCATCTCATCGAGCTGGCCATAGCGAATGACGTTCTTTCGCCAGCGGCCGATCTCGTCGACGTTGGCAGGCCAGCCGCCGTACGCGCCCGGCTTGGTGATCGAATTCGCGACCCCGGTACCGGCCGCGAGCATCACATGGTCGCAGATGCTGATATGCCCGGCAACGATGCTGGCGCCGCCGATCAGGCAATTCGCGCCGATCGTCGTGCTGCCCGAAACGCCGACGAGCGCGGCCATGGCGGTATGCGCGCCGACCCTGACGTTGTGCGCGATCTGGATCTGGTTATCGAGCTTGACGCCGGCACAGATTACGGTGTCATCAATCGCGCCGCGATCGATGGTGGTGTTCGCGCCGATCTCGACGTCGTCGGCAATGTCGACCCCGCCGACCTGCGGCACTTTCGTCCAGCCTTGTTCCTCGCGGGCAATCCCGAAGCCGTCGGCGCCGATCACGACACCGCTGTGCACCAGGCAACGTTGGCCGATCCGCACGCCATGATAAATCGTGACGTTAGCCATGAGCCGCGTGTCGTCGCCAATCGACGTGTCGCGTCCGACGACGCTGTTGGGTCCGATACCGACACGTTCACCGAGCACCACGCCATCTTCGAGGACGGCGCCTGCCGCAATCTGGCAGGAATCGGGAATCGTGCAGCCCGCCCCGATCGAGGCCCGCACATCGATACCCGGACCTGCGTCGTACAGCGGATGCAACTCCGTCGCGACCCGCGCATACACGGCATAGGGATTGGGTGAAACGAGTGCGGCAACCGGGCAGTCAGCGACATCCTCCGCCGACAAAATCACGGCGGCTGCCTGTGTGTCGCCAAGCTGCGGACGGTACGACTTGTTTGCCAGGAACGTAATCGAGCCCGGACCGGCGGCGCTCAACGTGGCCACATGCGTTACGCCGGTGTCCGGGTCGCCATGCAACTCGCACCCGTACCGGGCCGCTATCTCACCGAGGCTGACAGTCATCGCACGACCCCGACGGCACCGGGTCAGTTTTTCGCGGGTGACTTGGTGAAGCTGGCCTTGAGCCCCGCCAATACCTGTTCGGTGATGTCGATGGCGGTACTCGCGTACAACACCCCGTCACTGACGACCAGGTCGTAGCCTTGGGATGCCGCAAAACCCTGCACTTCACGCAGCAGGTCGCGCTGCAGTTTGCCGAGTGCCTCGTTGCGACGCAGGTTGATGTCCTCCTGGAATTCCTGCTGGCTACGCGCCAGTTCGCGCTCGTATCGTCGCAGGTCGCGTTCGGCATTGCGGCGCTCTTCAGGCCCCATGACTTCGAGATCGCGCTTGATCTGCTCCTGCTTCTCCTGCATTTCGGATTGCAGTGCGATGACTTCTCGCTGGCGCGGCGCAAATTCCTCCTGGAGCTGCTCCATCGCCGTCGTCCCCTGGGGCGACTCGCTGATCAGCCGGCTGATATTGACGAACCCGACCTTGACGTCGTCGGCCTGCGCAGCCCCCGCCGCCATGAGCAAACCGATCAGGATGAAGACCGGAACTTTCAACTTTGTAAACATATGCACCATCCACTCACCAACATCAAAATGCCCCCCCGATGGAAAACTGGAACCGCTCGGTCTGGTCGCCGAAGCGGCCATCAATCTCGGACGGGTCCGCGTTCAACGGGAATCCATAACTGAACCTGAACAGCCCCAGCGGCGCCAGCCATTCGACGGCCGCGCCATACGAACGCTTCAGATCGCCACTGTCGAAATCATAACCGATTACGTTGCTCGCATTGCAATTCTCCGGAAACCGGAAAGAGCTGCAGCTGCTGTTGTAGAACGTCACGTCATCCGTGGAGAACACGTTGCCCATATCGAAAAACAACGTAAACCGCGCCCGGGACCGCCAACTGTCGGGGACCGGCAGGATCAGTTCCGCCTGTCCGACCGTCAAGAGGTTGCCGCCGTATGGGTTGCCGAACGAGTCGCGCGGCCCGAGGCCGTTCTCGCGATAGCCCCGGACCGAGTTCGGCCCGCCGGCGTAATAGTTCTTGTAGGGTGGCACCGCCGTCGTGTTGCCGAGCGAATCGCCGAAACGAATATCGAGATTCAGCGCCAGCGTGAAGAACCGCGTCAGCGGCCGGTAGCTGCGGAACCCGTAGGTCAGAGTGTAGTACTCGATATCGCTGCCCGGAATCGCATAGTTCAGAATCAGGCTCTGGCGCGTGCCGCGATCGGCAAACAGCGAGCGATTACGGGTATCGTAGATCCAGCCGGCGATCAACTCGTAGGTGTCGAACTGGGTGCCGCCGATGCCCGACTTGGTGAATGTATTGCCGTTATTCCCCACCCATTCCTGAGCCTGCAGCGTGCTGCCGGTGCTCGCGAGCAACTCGGCGTCATTCCAGCCGGCGCCGATCACGACCGTCTGATACTCGGTGAACGGATAACTGTATTCCAGTCGCGCCGACAGCGTCTGCGTATCCAGTTCGGAGGCATCCGAAGTGAACTGCGTGATATCACGGTAGGCGAAGCTGACCGTGCGGCTCACGCCGTTGATCGTGCTGTAGGGATCCGTGTGCGACAGGCTATAGATGGTGCGGAACCGTCCGGTGTTGATATCGGCCGCGATGCGCGTGCCGGTACCGAAGAAGTTCGTGTGCACGAAATTGCCGTTCAGCACCATTTTCTGCGACTCGGAATAACCGATGCCGCCGCCGAACGACCCGGGCAGCCCCTCCTCGATCTCGAAGTCGACGTCGACGAGATCCGGCGTGCCGGGCACCGGGTTGGTCTCCACCGAGACATCATCGATGTACGGCAGCCGCTGCAGTCGCACGCGCGACCGTTCGATCCTGTTGTTCGACAGGAACCCGCCTTCGAACTGGCGCATTTCCCGGCGAAATACTTCGTCGTTGACCGAGTCTGCGCCGTTGAAATTGATGCGCCGAACATAGACGCGGTTCTTCGGGTCGACGTACAGCGTCATGGCGACCGTCTTGGCCTCGCGGTCGAGCTCGGGCACCGGTTCGACCGTCGCGAACGAATACCCTTCCTCACCGAGCCGCAGGCGGATCAATTCGGTACTCGACGAGATCAGCCGCTGCGAATAGATCTGCCCGGGCTTGACCTGCACGTAGGGATTGAGTTCCTGCTCGGTCAGGATCAACTCACCCGCGAGCCGCACGTCAGAAATCTTGTACCGCTCACCCTCGATAATATTGACGGTGATGAAGATGTCTTCCTTGTCCGGAGAAATCGCGACCTGGGTCGATTCGATCCCGAAATCGGCAAAGCCGCGATCCATGTAAAACGAGCGCAGCGACTCGAGATCGCCGGACAGGGCCTCGCGCGAATAGCGATCGTCCTGGCGTATGAATGACATCAGGTGCGGCGTCTTGAGTTCGAAGGCTTCGAGCAGGTCCTCGTCGGAATAAGTCTGATTGCCGACGAGGTTGATCTGACGGATCCGCGCGCGGTCGCCCTCGGTGATCTTGATAGCAATGCGAACCTTGTTGCCTTCGACCTCTTCGACCTCGGCCTTGACCTTCGCCGCATATTTGCCTTGACCAAAATACTGGTCGGTCAGCGACTGCTCGACCTCATCGAGGACGGACTGGTTGAATGTCCGCCCGGCTTTCAGGCCGATCTGCGCCAGCGGCTTCTCCAGATCTTCGGTCTTGATGTCCTTGTTGCCCTCGATCGTGAACGATTCGATCGACGGCCGCTCGAGTACGGCAATGATCAGCGTGCTGCCGTCGCGCCGGAACTCGACATCCTTGAAGAACCCGGTCGAGTAGACGGCCCGCACCGCTTCCTGGATACGCTGCCGATCGAGCGCGTCGCCGATGTTGACGGGCAGGTAATTAAATACCGTGCCTTCGGAGATACGTTGCAGCCCTTCGAGGCGAATATCGCGCACGACGAACGGCGACTGTGCCAACGAGACTTCCGCCATCAGACCAAGCATGAAGATCGCCAGAATCACACGCATGCCGAGCACTCTTGTTATATACGCCAAGCTAAATCGCATCGCGTGCTCAGCCAAAAATACGCGTCAGGTCGTTATAGAACGCGAAACTCATCAACAGCAACAGAAAAACGATACCGACCTGCTGACCGAGGAGTTGCACACGCTCGGACAACGGGCTGCCCTTGAGCCCCTCGATAATCTGGAAGACGATCTGCCCGCCGTCGAGCATCGGTATCGGCAGCAGATTCAGGATCCCGAGACTGATGCTGACGATCGCCAGGAACCCGAGGAACGCCACCGGCCCGACACTGACGCTTTGCCCCGCAAATTGCGCGATATTGATCGGGCCGCTGATATTCTTGACCGACACGTCGCCGGTTACCATGCTGGCGACCATTCGGACCGTCAGCGCCATCATGTTCCAGGTCTTGGTGACCGCGATCGGGAACGCGGCAAAAACCCCGTAACGCTGCTCGGCGCGCATGTCGGCAGCCAGGTTCTCGGAAATCCGCACGGATGCGCCGATGCGGCCGATGGGCTCTCCTGCTTCCTCGACAACGCCAATGCGAATTTCGATCCGCCGCTCGTCACCGTCCCGCAGAATCGTCGCCGTCACCGACTGGTCCGGGCGCGCGCGAATGAATTCAACCCAGTCGGGCCACGACTCGATCAGCCGATCGTCCGCGGCTATGACCTCATCGCCGGGCAGCAGGCCCGCTCGCGCGGCCGGGCCATCGGGCGTCAACGTGTCAAGCACCGCCGGCAGTGCGGGCGCCCAGGGCCGAAAGCCAAGGCCTTCGAAAAGACGTCCCGGCTCGGTCAACGCCGATTCGCGACCCGCCACGCGCAGTTCGACTTCGCGCTCGGCGCCGTCCGCACCGACGACGCGCAAAGCGATATCGCCAGTATCGAGTATGCTGCCGATAATCCCCAGCACGGCGCCTTCCCAGGTCGCCACATCGCGCCCGCCGACGGCGCTGATTTCGTCGCCGGTCAGCAGGCCCGCACGGGCCGCCACGGATTCGGCTGTGACATCACCGATGACCGGCTTGAGTCCCGGCACGCCCATGACGAACATGCACCAGTAAGCCACGATCGCGAACAGAAAATTCAGCACCGGGCCGGCCGCCAGGATCGCCGTCTTCGCGGGCAGCGACTGGCGATTGAAGGCACGGTCCTGTTCGGCGATCGTCACGGCACAATCGCGCTCGTCGAGCAGTTTGACGTAGCCGCCGATCGGGATCGCGGAAATGCAGTACTCGGTCTGATCCGCACCGTAACGCCGCAGCCACAAGGGACGCCCGAAACCGACTGAGAACCGCAGTACCTTGACCCCGGCCAGGCGCGCGACGATGTAGTGCCCCCATTCGTGCACGGCGACGAGGATCGCAATCGCGACAATAAATGACAAAATCGAGGTGAGGAATCCGTTCATCAATAACTATATTCCATCAATGCGCGAGTAATCCCGTCCAGCCAAACTCCAGGGCAAACAGCGGCACGGCCGCGGTCACGCTGTCGAAACGATCGAGCACGCCGCCATGTCCGGGAAACAGGTTACCACTATCCTTGAGCCCCGCATTGCGCTTGAACATGCTGACCGTCAGATCGCCGACCACCGAGATCATCGCGACACTGACCGCCATTGGCACGCAGAACCACGGCGACAGCCCGAACCACCAGGCGCCGCCGGCACCGATCAAAACGGCGCCCGCGATGCCTCCGCCGAAACCCTCCCAGGTCTTGCCCGGACTGACACGCGGCGCCAGTTTCATGCGTCCGAACCGGCGGCCGATGAAATAGGCGCCAACGTCGGCGGCCCAAACGATCGTCAGCACGAACAGGGCGTACTCGCCGCCGCGGTCGGGCAATGAGAGCAGCGACGCCAGTGCGACCCACGCAGGCACGATCACGAGAACACCACAGACGGCGCCGATCGACGGCATGATTCTGGTCGGGTAGCGCAACAACCACACGAAGGCGCAGAACCACCAGACCAGACCGACCCAGAGCAACGCCGTGAATGCCGGGCCCGTCGACAGCATCCGCAACGCGATCACCATCATTACCAGCACCAGCAGCGTATAGGCGATGCGGGAGAAAAATCCCCGCAGCAACAGGAAGGCGCTCCATTCCCAGGCCGCCATCGTCACGAATAATCCGAGTATGCCGATCGCCGCCGCATAGGGCAGCCGGAAGAATACGAACAGCAGGACCGCGAGCAGGACCACGGCGGTGATGATTCTTTGCAGAAGCTGGTTCATACGTCCGCCAACAAGATTCGCCGGCGCGAATATCAGTCGACGCTGGCTTCTTTCGGGATACCGACGCGCCCAAAGCGGCGCTGCCGGCTGCCGAAGAAAGCAAAGGCGTCGTCCAGATCCGACCGATCGAAATCGGGCCACAGCGTGTCCGAGAACTGAATCTCGCTATAGGCGAGATCCCAGAGCAGGAAATTACTGACCCGTTTCTCCCCGCCGGTACGAATCAACAGGTCCGGATCGCCGAGGCCGGCCAGCGAGAGATGGCGCGCCACCACGGCATCGTCGATATCCTGGACATCGATCTCCCCAGCCCGGACTTTGGCAGCGATGCGCCGCGCAGCCTGCACAATGTCCCAGCGACCACCGAACGCCACGGCGAGCACGAGCGTCATGCGCTGGTTTGCGGCCGTCGCGTGCTCGGCATCCTCGATCCGCTTTTGCAGAATGGTCGGCAGGTTTTCGCGCGCACCGATGAACCGCAGGCGCACGTCATTCTTGTGCAGCGTCGCCACCTCGCGTTGCAGGACCTCGATAAACAGCCGCATCAGTGCATTGACTTCATCGACCGGCCGCTGCCAGTTCTCGCTGCTGAAGGCGAACAGCGTCAGCGTTTCGACCTGAGCCTCGGCACACGCCTCGACGATCAGTCGGGCCGACTTGACGCCGGCCCGGTGCCCGGCCACCCGCGGCAAACCATGCTGCGTCGCCCAACGGCCGTTGCCATCCATGATCACGGCGACATGGCGGGGTAACGGCGACTCCAGTTTTTCGGCCTCGTCATTCATAAGAAATCATACTAATAAGTTATTAGAAATCCATGATTTCTTTCTGTTTTTTCTCGCTTATATCATCGATATCAGCAATGTGACGATCCGTGACGGTCTGGATATCCTGCTCGGCACGCCGCTCTTCATCCTCGGAAATTTCCTTTTCCTTGAGCAGATCCTTCAGATCGTGGATCGCTTCGCGGCGAATATTGCGCACGGCGATCCGGCCATTCTCCGCATCCTGACGGACGATCTTGGTCAGGTCGCGGCGGCGCTCTTCAGTCAGCACCGGCAACGGCACCCGGATGACCGTGCCGGCGGATGCCGGGGTCAGCCCCAGGTCCGAATTCATGATCGCCTTCTCGATGGCCCCAACCATCGGCTGTTCCCATGGCGTCACGGTCAGCGTCCGCGCGTCCTCGACCGCGATATTGGCCACCTGGTTCAGCGGCGTGTCGGAGCCGTAGTAGCTGACGGAGATATGTTCGAGTAATCCGGTATGCGCGCGCCCGGTGCGCATCTTCTTGAATGTCTGGCCCAGCGCGACGACGCTCTTGGCCATTCGCTTGTCAGTCTCTTTCTTAATGTCTTCTATCACTGCTCAGCCTCCCCCACCGCCCTCGTGTACCAGAGTTCCGATATCCGCGCCGCCGACCAGTTGCACGAGGGCGCCTGGCGCGGTCAGATCGAATACCCGGATGGGTAAATCATTGTCGCGACACATGACGATGGCCGTGGCATCCATGACATTGAGCTTGTCAGACAAGACCGTGTCGAACGACACGTCGCTATAACGCCGAGCCGTCCTATCGTGGACGGGATCCGCTGAGTAGACGCCATCGACCTTCGTGGCTTTGACGAGGATATCGGCACCGATTTCGATGGCGCGCAGCGCGGCCGCCGTGTCCGTCGTGAAGAACGGGTTGCCGGTGCCCGCGGCGAAAATCGTCACGCGTCCTTTTTCCAGGTGGCGAACCGCGCGCCGGCGGATGTAATCCTCGGAAATCTGGTGAATCTGCAGCGCCGACATGACCCGTACGTGGCCGTCGATCCGCTCCAGGCTGTCCTGCAGCGCCAGCGAATTGATGATCGTCGCGAGCATGCCCATGTGGTCGCCGGTCACCCGATCCATACCGGCCTCGGACAAACCCGCACCTCGAAAAATATTTCCGCCGCCGATGACGACGCCAACTTGTACGCCGAGCGCCTGCACTTGGATGATATCGGCGGCGATTCGACTCAGGATGGCGGGATCGATACCGTAATCGGCCTCGCCCAGCAGGGCTTCGCCGCTCAGTTTGAGCAGAATCCGTTTGTACGGTGAGACTTTCTTGTCCACGGCGTCAATGACTCCGGTTATTCCCGGCCCGGTCCCGCGGCGACGGGACACGGCACGGTACTTTCCGGCAAACCCGTGCCGGTTTCGCTACCGGCCTGACCCTGCGTTGTCGTCAGTTCCGGCAGGTGCATCACTCAACCGTTGGCCTTGATCTGAGCCTGAACCTCTTCGGCGAAGTTCTCGACCTTTTTTTCGATCCCTTCGCCGACTTCCAGGCGCACGAAGCCGCGCACCGTGGCCCCCTGCTCCTGCAGCAGCTTGCCGACGCTCTGGTCCGGATCCTTGACGAACGGCTGCCCGAGCAAGGTGATCTCGTTCAGATATTTGCGCAGGCGTCCCTCGACCATCTTGGCGACGATCTCGGCGGGCTTGCCGGCCTGCTCTGCCTGTTCCGACAGAATCCGGCGCTCGGTCTCGACGGTCTCGGCAGGCAGGTCGTCGGCGCTGACGCAGCGCGGGTTCGTGGCCGCGACATGCATCGCGATATCGTGACCGAGTTGCTCGTTACCGCCTTCGATATCGACGAGCACACCGATCTTGACGCCGTGCACGTAATGCGCGACGCGCCCGACAGGCGTGACGATCTGAAAGCGGCGCACGCCGATGTTTTCACCGATCTTCACAACCAGCGCGTTGCGCTGCGCTTCAAACGACTCCCCGTCGGCGTCCATCGCCATCAGTCCCGGCACGTCGGACGGACGGCCCGACAACGCGAGACGGGCGGCTTGCTGCGCGAAGGCCAAAAAGTTCTCATCTTTGGCAACAAAATCGGTCTCGCAGTTAACTTCGACAATCACAGCCGCATCCGCGCCAACGATAACCTCGATGCGGCCCTCGGCGGCGATGCGACCGGCCTTCTTTTCGGCCGACGCCTGACCCTTCTTGCGCAAATGCTCCTGCGCGGCCTGCAGGTCCCCACCGGTCTCGACCAGCGCCTTCTTGCATTCCATCATGCCGGCGCCGGTGATTTCCCGGAGTTCTTTCACCAAACTTGCTGTGATCGTCATTGTCCTGATCCCGTATTCAGCGGCTCGACACGGGTCGAACCGTCATACACACCGTGCGCGCCGCCCCTAGCTCTTCTCGTCCGGGCTCTTCTCGTCCGGGCTTTTCTCGTCCGCGGCCGTTGCACCGTCGTCGCCCGCCGCCGGCGCCGCATCCTTGGTACTTTCCGGCGCGGCCGATACCGCATCCGCGGCCTCCGAACCGGTCGGTTGCTGGTCGGCAGCAGCCTCGGCAGGTACCTCGGCCGGCGCCTCGGCGCCCGCCTCCGCTGGCGTCGCTTCGGTCGCGGCCGACTGACGTTTGGCGCTCGGATCGGCCTTGGCGGCGGCGCGCGGCTTGCGGCCCGCACGCTTCGCTGTTTTGGCCGCGGGCTGGCCGTCGGCATCCAGTTCGACGAAATCGTCTTCGCCGACCGGCAGGGTCGGCAACGCCGACTTGCCGTCAAGCGCCGCATCGGCAATGCCCGCCGCATACAGTTGCGCGGCGCGCATTGCATCGTCATTGCCCGGAATCACGTAATCGATCTCATCCGGTGAGCAATTCGTATCGACGACGCCGACCACCGGGATACCCAGCACGCGCGCCTCGTGGACGGCGATCTTCTCGTGACCGACATCAATGACGAAGATGGCGTCGGGCAGCGAGGCCATCTCCCTGATGCCGCCCAGGGTCCGTTCGAGCTTGGCCTTTTCGCGGTGCAGCCCGAGGACTTCCTTCTTCGTCAAGCGCTCGAAAGTGCCGTCCTCACCCATCGCCTCGATATTGTCGAGCCGCTTGATCGACTGTTTGATGGTTTTGAAATTCGTCAACATGCCGCCGAGCCAGCGATGATTGACATACGGCATGCCGCAGCGCTCCGCCTCTTCGCGCAGCGCTTTACCGGCCGAACGCTTCGTGCCGACGAACAGGATCTTGCCCTTGTTCGAGACCAGCGATTTGACGAATCCGCAGGCGGCCTCGTACATCGGCATCGTCTGCTCGAGATTGATGATGTGAATGTTGTTTCGGGCGCCGAAAATGAAAGGCGCCATCTTGGGGTTCCAGTACCTGGTCTGATGTCCGAAATGGACACCCGCTTCCAGCATCTGGCGCATGCTGACCTGAGCCATGTTATCTCCTGATTCGGGTTGGACCTCCATGCACCCCATGCGGAAACCGGACCTATAGTCCGGCACCCTGCCGCATGTGTCGATGCATGTGTGGATTTCGTTGCCTCTAGGGCGCGCGCTTTATACCATACCCCGGGTCCGGCAACAATGTGCCCGCAAGCAACCACGCCGGCGACGGGCCCGCACGACCGCATCCTGTCGAATATCGTTACACGTCCACACAGGCCGGTTGACGGCGCCGGGCCGGCCTCGCTCACCGTGCGCACCGCCGTGCCGGACCGGTCCGACCGCTACAATCTGATTCTGCAATCTGATTTAAGGAAGAACCGGGTAATTATGGCGATCAAGATCAAAACGGACGAAGAACAGGCGCTGATGCGGATCGCCGGGCGGCTAACGGCAGATGTGCTCGACATGATCGGCGCACACGTGAAGCCGGGCGTCACAACGAACGAGTTGGACCGAATCTGCCATGACTATATTGTCGATACCCAGCAGGCGATCCCGGCGCCGCTGAATTACCGCGGATTCCCCAAATCCATCTGCACTTCGATCAATCATGTCGTCTGTCACGGTATCCCCGGCGACCGCAAGCTGCGCAACGGCGACTTCGTCAACATCGACATTACGGTGATCAAGGACGGCTTGCACGGGGACAGCAGCCGGATGTTTCATGTCGGCAAGCCCAACGTCGCCGCGCAGAGGACGGCCGATGTCGCTTTCGAGGCCATGTGGGCAGGCATCCGGCAGGTTCGTCCCGGCGCCCGGTTCGGCGACATCGGGCATGCGATCCAGACCTATGTCGAGGCGCGTCGCTGTTCGGTCGTGCGCGAGTATTGCGGGCATGGCATCGGCCACGGTTTCCACGAGGATCCGCAGGTCCTGCATTACGGCCGACCCGGCAACGGCGCCGAAATCCAGACGGGCATGGCATTTACGATCGAACCGATGGTCAACGACGGTAAGCGGCACGTGCGCCTGCTGCCGGACGAATGGACCGTCGTCACGAAGGACCATTCGCTGTCCGCCCAATGGGAACACACGATTCTCGTGACCAGCGACGGTTACGAGGTACTGACGCTCGGCCGCGCGGATCGCACGCCATGACACCAAATACCTCACCCCCCGCAACCGATATGACGCTTACCCAATCGGTCGAGGAAATCAGGCTCGCGGCACAGGTACTGACGGACGACGGCCGGACCATCGAGTGGCAACGGGTCACTACGATGCTCGCCCCCGCCGACCGGCAAGCCTGCAAGCATGCGCTCGCGTGCGGCGATGCTGCACTGGCACGCCTGTTCATGCAGGGCAAGACCGCCGGGCGACTCGTCAGCGATCGCGCCCGCCTCGTCGACCTGATCGTGTGTGCCGCCTGGCAGGCGACGGCCGCCGACACACTGGCCGATGCCGCCCTGGTGGCCGTCGGCGGATACGGGCGCGGCGAACTGTACCCGCATTCGGATGTCGACATGCTGATCCTGCTGAGCGACGCGAACAAGCTCCCCGCCGAGGAGCCGGTCGCCGCGTTCCTGGCCATGCTCTG
>JAJFJS010000033.1 GCA_021773815.1 Gammaproteobacteria bacterium | reverse complement strand
CATCAACCATGCCCCATGTGCGCTAAGCGGCTCATCAATCTCGGCTCCGTCAGCCGAGTTACTTTCGGCCAGAGCTACCGCAGCGACGAAGGGCGCATCCTCCTCGAATCTGCGGGCATCACCGTCGTCCAGGCGAACGCGCGGGGCACGAATGCCGCCTAACAAGCGGTTGCAGCGGACCGGTGCACGCTCCGGTCGAATGGGGTGTGGTAGCCTCGGGGGTGCACCAAGGTGGCTCAGCGAACCCCGGGGCCGGCCCGGCAGCTGAACCGCATGTCCGTTAGGCGGCAGGAAGTTTCTCTTGAGTTGGCAAGACCTCGGCAGTATCGGCGAGCTCATCAGCGCAGTCGCGGTATTCATCTCGCTCGTGTACTTGGCGTTCCAGATTCGCCAGAACACGCGGCAGATCGACGAGAACACGAGAACGGCACAGGCCGCTGCGTTCGACTCGAGCATCACTCACACGTTCGTCGCGAGGCAGACGATCATCGAGAATGAAGACGCCGCACGGATCTACCTCCAGGGATCCAACGACCCCGAGTCCCTCTCAGAAGCAGACCTGCTTCGCTATCGCCTGATCATCCATAACATTCTGTGGTCCATCTGGAACATGCAGTCCCAAGCCCAAGTCGGGGAGCTGGCCGCGGAGACCTGGAGCGCGCAGCTGACAACGCTTCGGAGAATCGCATCGACAAAGGGGTTCCAGTGGTTCTGGGCCGAGTACGCGCAGGAATTTGGCGCCAGTTTCCAGCGAGTCGTAGCCGAGCTTGAGGGGAGCGGGAGCTGAGCCCCGCTGCGACAGGCAGCCCCGCCGCCTAACAAGGCGCTGCAGCTGACGTGGCACAGCACCTTCCAATCGACCTCTGATAGAATTCTGGCATCAACCTTGGGTGCCTCAGCGATAGTTGGTGGCCTGTGCCACGCAGCTGAGCGCCAGAACCGTTAGGCGGCGTGGGATGAGCCCGACACTGCTACTCGCGATCGCGGCCGCGCTGTTCGTCGCGCCCGCTATCTACGTTCTCACAGCGTCCATGCTGAGCCACCAGGGTTCTCTCGGTGGCGCGAACCTTTCTGGCAACGCGGAGGCCCTGATTTGGGCCGCCGGCGTCGCCTCGCTACTAGCACCGTTCGCGATGTCGAGATTCCTGCGCTCGTCCGAGCGGGCAACTCAGCTTCTTCAAATCTTGGTTGTCGCTGTCACCGCCTCCATCTTCGGACTCGTGCTCTCCTTCACTACCGGCAGTCTCGCCCCCGTTCGCGCGCTCGGCGTCGCGTCAATGCTCGCGATCCTCGGCTGGAGCTGGGCATATCGGGAGTGCTTCCGCGGGAATCCCCTCGATCACGTCGCGACGCGCTACACCACCGTCCTCATTCTTCTTGGGGCGGTCTGCCTTACCTTCGCTAGCTTCCGGGCTGCGCTCTGGGGGCACGCCGCGAGTTCAGCCGGTGGTCCCGCTTCAAGCGGGTTCATGATCTTCATCGACGCTACTGTCGGAGTCGCTGCCTTCTCCACTGCTAGGCTCCGCAAGCTGGGCTCCGCCTACGCTCGCTCGGCGACCAAGGTCCTTTCTTGGGCGTTACTTCCACTCCCTCTTCTCGGTACCCTCACCTCCCTTTACTGGATCTTCGCGGTACGGAAGCGAGAGCAAGGTTCAGCAAGCGCGCACGCCGCCTAACAAGGCGCTGCAGCTGGCGTGGCACAGCACGTTCCAATCGATCTTGGTAGCCTTCGGGCATCAACCTCGGGTGCCTCGGCGACCGTCGGCGGCCTGTGCCACGCAGCTGAGCGCCCTATCCGTTGGGCGGCACGAGAGAGTGCGATGAACTGGGATGCCATCGGAGCCGTTGGCGAGTTGCTCGGGTCGCTCGCGGTGTTCGTGACGCTGGGATACCTCGCGATTCAGGTTCGCCACGCGCGAGCAGAGGCCAGCCGCGCCCTGAGCCAGGGGCGGATGGAGGCGAATCGCGCGCTCCTTTCACTCGATCTGGAGGAGCAGAACCTTGCGGCAAGGCTGACGGCGGAAGCTGCCTTCGAAGTACCCCCTCCTCCGATCGTGGCCCTCCTGATAGAGCAAGCGAAGCTCACCCAGGAAGATGCGTGGAGAGTGTTCCTCGTAGAGGTGGCCCGCTGGAACTACCGGATCCATGTCATCGCGCACTGGGACGAGCTTCCGCCGAGCGAGCAAGCGATTTTCGACAGCGCCGTACGCATTCGCATGAACTCCGACCTGTCACGATTGATGTACGAGCAGCACTTCAAGGCAGGTGTTCACCCCGACGTTGTGGCGTATCTCGCACGAACCCTGGGCTGATACTCGCGTGGCGCCGCCCAACAAGGGCTTGCAGCTGACAACAGACAGCTAGGCGTTCTTGAGTTCGGTAGCATCCTGACGTCGGGACTCTGCGGCGTAGCGTTGACGGTCAGCGCTGTCTGTTGCACCTGAAGCCCGATCCGTTGGGCGGCAAGGCAGATTCGATCGTGACTCTCTTCGAGTACCTCGCCGCAGCCCACACGTTGATCCTCACTTTCGCGCTTACTCGGGCGCTCTCAGGTTTGGCTCAGGCGAGCAGGCCCTCGAGACGGTCGTTGCCCCACCTATCGTGGCTGGGTTTCATCATCTCCAACTGTCTCTTCGCATTCTGGGCGATGTGGGGCTACGCGGACGTTGAATGGACCCTGTTCCGGTTCCTCAGCCTCCTTACGGTCCCTGTCTTCATGTACGTATTCAGTTCGATCATCGTTCCGCCGGATCCGTCGGCGATCGACTCCTGGGCCGACTACTTCTTGGAGACCCGGATCCCGCTGTTCGCTACGGGTGGCATCTTGTTCGTCGCGATCGTGCTGAGCAACCAGCTCATCCAAGGTGCGTCTCCCACGCACCCCTTGGAGTTCACGCTGTACGCGACGGTTGGCGTCTTCGGCGTAGGCCTCGCGTCTGCCAGCGCGCGTGTTCACGCAGTGCTGGCCATCTGGCCACCGCTGTTCTTCGTGCTCTTGCTGTTTCAAATGGATCATCCAGCCCGGCTCTTCCAGTGAGGCCGCATCGCATGTTGCCGCCCAACAAGGCGTTGCAGCTGACGTCCAACAGCGCGTTCCAATTGGGGTTTGGTAGCATCCTGGCATCGAAACTGGGTGCTCGGGCAGCCTCGGAGGCGCTATTGGCCGCAGCTGAGCGCCTGATCCGTTAGGCGGCGAGATCATGAGGAGTCTGGGTGTCGCGACACTGGCGTGCTCCGCATCGCTACTCTGGTTCGCCCAACCCGCTAGCTTCGGCAACGAAGGCTTCACCGCGGCCGCGGAGATAGCCACAGCAATGGGCGTGGTTTGCGGCGCAGCGCTGATCCTAGAGCGGAGGTGGGGGTTTCCAGGCTGCCTGGGCTTCTCAGCCACCATCGCCTTCCTTGGCGTCGCCAGGCTGGCGCTGGCCCTCCTGCCACAGTCTTCCGACACTGGCCCGGCTCTGCTGCGCTTCGTGGCCTTCGGCACAGTGCCCTGCGTGGCTCTCCTGGTTGCCCTAGTGGTTTGGGCCAGACGCCAGAGCCTCGCCGTCTAACAAGGCCTTGCAGCTGACGCCCCCCAGCATGGCGCAGCGGCCCTTGGTAGCCTGGCGTTTCACAGGGTGCTTCGGCGAGCCGCACGGCCGCGGCCGCAGCTGAAGGCCTGATCCGTTAGGCAGCGCAGATGGAAGGCTCCGAGTACCTACTGACGTGTGCAGAAGTCGGCGTGGCACTCGCAGGGTTCTCTGCGCTTGTCGTAGCCCTTCGTCAGGGCGGCCCCGTGGAGATCGGCCCCGGCATTGTGGCGACTCTCCTCGAGCGTAGCCTCGTTGCCACTCTGTTTTCCTTCTTGCCCTTGCTCCTCTCGGGCCTATCGCTTCCGCCGCCGCACCTATGGTTCCTCTCGAGCGGTTCGTTGGGCGGGTACATCCTCTCCCTGGTATGGCGGGGCGCGACGATACGCAAACGTGTGCCCATGGTCGCAAAGAACCTCTCCGGGCCGATGTTCCTGCTCCTGTACATCGCAGGAGTTCTGGTGCTTCTGCTTCAGTTCGGTCACGCCCTCGGGGTTGGGATCCAGCAGAGCGTCTGGTGGTATCTAGTGGGACTGACCTGGCTCCTCGCGTCGGTTTGCTACCTCTTCTACCTCACCATTCGAGCCTGGGCGCGCGCTGCCTAACAAGCCGCTGCAGCTGACCTCAGGCCAGCAGGGTGTTCCCGGGCTTGGTACGCTTCTGGCGTCGGCCATTCAGGGCGTGACCAGCGCTGGTGGCGCTGGCCTGGGCAGCTGAGCGGCCAATCCGTTAGACGGCGGAGTCCGTGGTAGCCCGGCTGTTCTCCTCACGGAAGTTCGCGGCTCGAGCGATCATCTTTGCGATCGTCGTGTTCGCGATCCCTTTCCCCTACTACTGGTGGGCTCTATCTACGGGCTCGCTGCCGCCTGAAGCGGAGTGGTGGGCGAAAGGTACCAACCACGGTCCGTGGAGGTGGGAGTTCCCTGGTATGGCTCTGGTTCTCCTGCCGCTCTACGCCCTCATCCTCGGCGCACCTGCCGTCGTGCTCTACGGCCTCTTTCGTGCAATCCGCGAGTCGCGCCTGGTGCCCCTCGCCGCTTCGGTTGCCGCGGCATCCGTCTTCGTGCTTCTTGCCTGGGTGCAGGGCTCCACGCTCTTCTGGACCATCGACTGAGCAGTGCGTCCGCCGTCTAACAAGCGGTTGCAGCTGACCGGTCCACGCCTCGGTCCATCGGACCGTGATACCCTGCGGTTCAATCTTGGCGATTCAGCCACCCCCGGGGCCAGCCCGGCAGCTGAACCGCATGTCCGTTAGGCGGCGGAGTCCATGGCAGAGCTATTAGCCTCAGAAGTCCTCACAGTCATCGCCGAAATTTCAATTGCTCTGGCCGGCTTCGCTGGCGTCGTCGTTGCGTTTCGCCAGCGCGGACTCGAAGCTTTGCCACCCCATGAACAGGTTCGTCTCCGGTACATGCTGCTTGTCTCGTGCGAAGCCCTGCTTTTCGCTCTGCTGCCGTTCGTACCCCACTACCTGCGGCTAGGTGTCTCTGCCACGTGGACACTGTCGAGTGGTGCTCTTGCCTTGGGCCTCATGTCCCTCAGCCTGGCAATCTATGTTGAGTCTGCCAAGCCTCAGGGCCGTCAGCTGAGCCGAGTATGGGTAAACATATATGCGTTTGGAGGTATTCTGGCGGCCATCGTGCTCTTGCTGAGCTGTCTTGGTGCGTTCGGCGAGGTACTGCCAGGCGTGTATCTGGCGGGGCTTGGCGTCCTTCTGTTCGACGCAACGAGCCTCTTCGTGCGGCTTGTGTTGTCTGACTCGTCGCCCAGCGCTACGAACTCGCCCGACGTCTGACTTCAAGTTTGAAGTGCAACACGGACGCCAGTGCTCTTGGGAGCCCCACCCGAACAGCCGCCTAACAATGCGTTGCAGTCGGACCGTTAGCAGCTTGTTTTAGTTGGCCTTGGTTGCACGCTGGCGGCATACTGAGAAGGCAGGGTCGGTCTCGGTCAGCGCTATTGCTGGCCGCTGAACGCCGATCCGTTAGACGGCGGGACGCATGACCCTAAGTGAGCTCGCTAGTATCGGAGAGTTCGTCGGCGGAATCGGCGTAGTCGTCACCTTGATTTTCGTTGGAGTCCAGCTTCGTCAAAACACGCGGGCCGTGCAGAGATCGAGCGCCCGTGAGGCAGGAAACGCGCTCGTCGGTGCAGTGCAGCTCCACGCCGATAGTGCCGAGCTGACCGATCTCACGCTTCGCGCGCTCGATTCACTCGATCAACTCACGCCGATCGAGAGGTACCGCTTCGAAAGCTGGATGTACTGCTGGATGCACTCCCACGAACAGGAACATCTGGCGAGTCGCGATCGGTCACACCTCGACGAGCTGTTAGCACCGAAGAGACGCGCGATCGCAGGCTACATCATGACGCCGGGCGGATCTCAGTTTTGGAGCGAGCGCAAAAGCTGGTTCACGGACTACTTCCAGGGTGTGGTGGATGACATCGTGGCGAACCCACCGCCCGGTTCTGAAACCTCCGGCATGCGGCCGAAGGGCCCTCAATCGTCGTAACGACCTACGAGAGTGACGATCCGCCGTCTAACAAGCGATTGCAGCTGACGCCCAACAGCTCGCTCTAATCGATCAGTGTTACCGTTGTGACGGCGGGCGCCGTGCCCCGGCGTTGACGGTCAGCGCTGTTGGGCGCAGCTGAATCGCATATCCGTTAGGCCTCAACGCGAGGATCCGTGGAGCACCGCGATACTCTCCTGACAATTGCCGAAATCGCCGTCGCCCTTGCCGGATTCGCGAGCATCGTAAGCGTCATCGCCCAGCGCGTTGATGAGAACTCGCGAATCGCCGATTCCTACCGGCTTCGATTGATGCTGGAGGTCGCTCTTCGGAACGCGGGCTTCGCCGTCTTCCCTCTTCTATTCCTCCAACTCGCGCCTTCCGATCCCCTCGTTTGGCGTGCCTCAAGCGGCATCTATTTGGTCGCAGCTCTCATACACGGGATCATTCGGCTGAAATCGCAGAAGGACATAGGTCCCCATTGGTCTACCGTCTCCGCCCAGGTCTTTCTTGCGATGACCGCAGTCGCAAGCCTCGCCAACGTTCTGGGCCTAGGCGGTGCTCATGCGTTTTCACTCTACCTCGCGAGTCTCCTATTCGGCCTCTCGGTCTCCGGCCTGGCGTTTCTGGCCGTTGCCGCTTCAGCACTTGGCTTCGCAAAGACATAGGTTGCGGCCTAACAAGGCGCTGCAGCTGACCGTCGCAACGCCTGGCGTGCAGGGGCACCGCCCCTTCTCCCGGCTTCGCCGGGCAAGGGGCTCCAGTCATCTGGCGTCCCCCAGGGTCGTGCTACGCTTCCGGTCAACGGCGCCGTCAGCTGAGCGCCCAATCCGTTAGGCAGCACCGAGTGTCAGGTGCTCCACCGGCCCTCTCCTAGGGTGTCTGGTAGCCTCTCTGAATGGCTGATCCGGCTCGAGAGCTTGAGTCCAAGGTTCTTCGCCTCCCCACGAAGGAGCGCGCGCGCCTCGCCGAGAAGCTGCTCGCGAGTCTTGAGGGCACAGCCGAGCCCGAAGCCGAGGCACTCTGGCTCGCCGAGGCAGAGCGAAGGCTGGCCGAACTCGAGGCCGGCTCAGCGGCCGGCATTACCGCTGAGGAAGTCTTCCGGAAGTCCCGCGAATCGCTTCGTTGATCCGCGTCGAGTTCCATCCCGAGGCAGAAGCGGAGCTTCTTGCCGGTGCTCGATACTACGAAGGCGAAGCTCAAAACCTCGGTGCGGACTTTCTGGCGGCAGTGGAGTCGGTCTGCGCGCGTCTCTGCGAGTTTCCCGACCTGGGACACCCGTTCGGCCCTCGCCTTAGGCGTCTGCTTGTTCCTCGCTTCCCGTACGGGGTCATCTACCATGTCCGCGGTGAGCAGATCCGGGTCGTGGCCGTGGCCAACCTTCACCGCCGCCCGAACTACTGGCACGGACGCCGCTGAGCCGTGCTGCCTCCAGCAAGCGAAGAGGCCGGTCTATCGAGCGATGTTGAGGCCGTACACGACCTCATCGACCAGCTCACCATCACGCCCTACATGGTCCTGAACTCGCAACGACTCGCGTCGCATCCCTAGTTCCTCCAGCACCCGTTGCGACCGAACATTTCGGTTGTCCGTGGACGCCCACAGCCGCGTCAGATGGAAGGCCCCGATCGTCCCTTCGGTTCCCCGCGGCCGGCCTCTGTCGCGATCCCCTGGCCCCACCAAGGGCGGCCGATCGCGAAGCCCAGCATCGCCGTCCGCGCCTTCGCGTCCACCTCCAGGTTGACAGTCCCGCTGACTCTGCCGTTCAACACCACCGCAAACGTAGGGGAGCGATCCCACTTGAAAGCCACGTTCAGCGCGACGAACGCCTCCGCGTCCTGTCTCGTGAAAGGTTGCGGAATGTGAGGCAGGAACCTCGCAAACTCCTCGTCGTCGCGATACACCAGTGCGTCTGCGATGTCATCGACCTCGAACGGCCGGAGAAGTAAGCGTTCAGTATTGAGTTCTGTCTGTTCCTTCACGCTGTTTCGTAGTCTACGGGGTTCCCGCTAGCGGGTGGTAGCCCGCCGCCCAACAAGGCGCTGCAGCTGACGTGGCACAGCGCGTTCCAATCGGCCTTTGGTAGAGTTTGGCATCGAACTTGGGTACCTCGGCGACCGTCGGCGGCCTGTGCCACGCAGCTGAGCGCCCTGTCCGTCCGTTAGGCAGCGTGAACGAAGGAGAGGAAGTCCCTCCGAGGAGTAGTTCTTGGCGAATCAAGCGCGCAGGCTGCTGCAGCTGGGTGTCCTGCTTCTCCTACTCGGTCTCCTCATCGGTCTCGCCATTCCAGCTCTCACTGTGCCTCGTCTTGGTGTTGCAGCCCACCTCAACGCCGTCGTCGGCGCGGTCTTTCTGCTGGCACTCGGCCTTCTCTGGCCCCAGCTTCAGCTCAGCACCCGCACGCTTCGCCTGGCTTTCTGGCTGGCGCCCTACTCGTTCTTCGTGGCCACCCTCATGCCGCTCCTCGGCGGCGTGTGGGGCGCCGGCGCTAGCATGCTTCCCATCGCGGCGGGCCCAGCGCGGGGTAGCGGGTTCCACGAGGGCTTCATCGCGGTAGGGCTCACCACCGCAGGTATCGCTGTCATCGTCCTCTCTATCCTCCTCCTGTTGGGCCTTCGCGGAGGCTCTCGCGAGCCGTAGGGAACCTCGTGTCTGGCGTACGTACCCGGGCGACACGCGGCCTAACAAGCGGCTGCAGCTGCCAAGGGCCTCGTCTCACTCGATCCGTGGTACAGTCCGGCGGCGGCTCAGGCGGTCGGCGGCTGGTGGTCAGCGGCCCTTGGCGCAGCTGAGCCGCGTATCCGTTATACGGCTCAGACGCGAGAATGATTTCCTCGGAGTCGCCGATGTCTCTACCGCACGTTTCCTCTGGAGAAGTAGTCAATCTTCAGTCGCTCAAGCCTAATATGCCAGGGGACTCGACCTTCGCGCTGGTCAAGACTTCTGATATGGAAGTCATCCGCATGGTGATTCACCAGGGGAAGAAGATTCCTGAACACAAGGTTCCCGGGCAGATCTCCGTGCAGTGTGTAACTGGGCATACATCATTCGGTGTGGGTTCCGAAACTCGGGAGCTCGCACCAGGAGATTGGCTCTACTTGGACAGAAACCAGCCTCACTCGCTAGAAGCCATAACTGATTCAGTCCTTCTAGTGACTGTCTTGCTTGCTTCTAGAGATTAGAGCAGAGATTGCCGCGAACACGCCGTATAACAAGGCGTTGCAGACGGACCAGCAACAGCTTCGCCCAATTGGCCTTGGTTGCCGTCTGGCGGCGTACTTTAGTCGCAGGGTCGGGTCTGATCAGCGCTGTTGCTGGCCGCTGAACGCCGATCCGTTATGCGGTCGCGTCGCTGCTGGGCGTCCGCGGACTGTGAAGCAGCGAATCCAGCGTGAGTGTCACCCAACGAGCACCCGTATGGTTGGGCAGGAGGGAGTCGCATGACCAAAGCCGCACGCTTCTGGGACCGCCACGCCGACGTCTACTTGAAGAAGCCGATCAAGGACCAGGCGAGCTACGACCAGGGCCTGGACCGAACCCGAAAGTACTTGTCAGAGGGCGATCACGTTCTCGAGATCGGTTGTGGAACCGGGACGACTGCGCTCCTGCTCGCACCCAGCGTCAGACAGATCACAGCCACCGACATTTCGTCTCGCATGGTCGAGATCGGCATTGAGAAGGCGTCAGCCGAGGGCGCCGACAACGTCCACTTCGAGCGAACGACGCTATTTGACGCGGACCTAGATCGCGGACCCTTCGATGTCATTACGGCCTTCAACAGCTTGCACGTGATCGGAGACATCCCGGGTGGCCTGATCGAGATTCGAGAGCGCCTCAAGCCCGGAGGA
This sequence comes from Gammaproteobacteria bacterium, assembly GCA_021773815.1. GTDB lineage: Bacteria > Pseudomonadota > Gammaproteobacteria > Steroidobacterales > SMWD01. Next base: position 3,249 of record JAJFJS010000033.1, on the reverse strand, counting down.
TTCTTCATCTCGAAGACACCCTGTGTCGGAGAAATGAACCGCCTCGTACCCATCGGCATCTCGGTGATGAAGCTGCTCGGACTTGCGCCCCCTCTCGATTATCTGAAGGCGACAGAGATCGAAGACCACATCACGAGTGCGGACTTCGCGATCCTTGAGACCGCCTTCTGTCCGCACCCGGTCCGATTTATCGTTGCTCAGAAGGCGCCGTAGGCGGCGGCAGCTGCACAAGTCTCCCCTCGCCGAGTTGCCGCCTAACAAGCTGTTGCAGCGGACGTGGCAACGCCGTGCCGATACCGCCCGTGGTAGAATGGCGGCGTCACAGGCTTCGGCCGGCGCGGTGCAAGGTTGTGCCACGCCGCTGAACGCCGATCCGTTGGGAGGCGTGAGTGACCCCGTTGCCGGAATCAGAGTTCCTCTTCGTCTGCGCTGAGATCGCAGCGGCATTCGTCGGATTTGCGAGTGTAGTCGCCATACTCGGTCAACGCAGAGGGCGCGACGACGTGAGCGTCGACGCCTTCCGCCTGCGGATCATGCTCGAGGCCGGTCTTATTACGGTATTCGCGGCCCTGTTGCCGGTTGTCCTCCATCAGGGAGGGTTTGGCGAATCGACGTGGCGGGTTTCAGGCGGCCTTACCGCGTTGATTGGTATTCCGATGCTCGCGAACGCGGCACGCCGATTTCGCCGCGCCAAGACTACGCCCGAGTCAAGAATGGCCGGAGCTCTTGTCGGGGGATTGCTATTCCTTGCTTCCATGGTCTTGTTGCTCGCGGCGATCGGAGTACCCGCCGATCCTGTCACTTCGTACTTCGTGGCTCTCTACATATACCTAGCCACGGCGGCGATTGGGCTTTACCGGGTTGTGACCTCACTCTTGGCGACGGTGCCCCGTTAGGCGCGCGTCCTTTTATCCGACCGCCGCCCAACAAGGCGCTGCAGCTGACGTGCAACAGCGCGTTCCAATTGGGGTTTGATAGCATCTTGGCATCGAAACCGGGTGCTCGGGCAGCCTCGGAGGCGCTGTTGGCCGCAGCTGAGCGCCTGATCCGTTGGGCGGCACGAAGAGGAACTGCGTGACAATTTCGGAATTGGGGTCACTCGGAGAGTTTCTCGGCTCCATCCTGACGCTTGCGACCCTGGCGTATCTGGCCGTCCAGATTCGCCAGAACACCGCTCAGCAAAAGCGCGAAGAGCTGATCTCGATCCAGCACGGCCAGAACAGTGTAGTTGCTCGACTCCAGGACCCGCGCGTACTCGGTGCGTTCGTCCGTGGAGCTGCTGGCCAAGATCCCTCGATCGAAGACCGTGGGACAGCACAGAACTGGGTGCTTCAGTACCTGAACCACTTCGAGATAGTTCACGATCGCTACAAGGCCGGTGCATTGGATGAGGAGCAGTACCAGCTGTGGGCCGGCTTTGCGGTAGCCATGGTTGCTCCCGTTCACATTCGCCAGTGGTGGGACGACGAGAACGGCAGGCTCGCGTTCCATTCGGACGTTCGCGAGATGATCGACCAGCGGCTGCACGACGCAGTGAATCCGCCGCGCCCGATCACCGAGATGTGGACCACATTCAGTCCGAGTGCCTGGGAATCCGCCTCGCGCGAGTCGGAGTACTAGTCCATTCGCATCGAAGGTGTGCCGCTCAACAAGGGCTTGCAGCTGACAACAGACAGCTAGGTCGCGTCACTCTGGAACTCTTGGAAGAGCCAACCCTAGGGGCGCCGCGCAGCCCAACAAGGCGTTGCAGTTGACGAGCCACAGCGCATACGAATCGGCCTCTGATAGAGTCTGGCAATGAGACTTGGGCGCTTCGATCGAGCCGCGGAGGCGCTGTGGCCCACAGCTGAGTGCCCATTTCGTGACGCGGCGGAAGTAGTAAGTCGTGTCCAAGCCATCTGCGCATTGCCCGAACCCCATAAGACCATCAGGAGATACCGTTGAAGTTTGTCGCAATTGCTCTCTTCGTCCTCGCCCTTGGTGCTAGTCAAGTGGCCATGGCCAGCTCTGAACGGCTCGCGAACTATTTCACTTGTAGTCTGAACGAAGGGAAGACGCGCGCCGACCTCATGGCCTTCAAGGCAAGCTACGAGGCGGCAGTCGCAGAGGCAGGACTCGACGGGTACGAGCTGCGAGTTCAGTTTCCGATCTACTGGGGCAAAAGAGAGGAAGGCACCTTCGTCTGGGAGGGGTCTTGGAAGGACTACGCAGCCATGGACCGGATCTCGAAGTGGTTCCGCGGATCGGAATGGCCGGCGAAGTTTCAGCAAACGATGTCATGCGGGGAGAGTTCACTCTGGCAGGTAGTCGACTAGCCCCGGAATCGCACGGCGGAGCCACATTGCGCCTTCGCCCGAAGGTAGACGCTGTCCCTTCCTTTGGGCGTAGCGCCCCGAGCGATCGCAGCTATCCAGCCCTCGGATTCGCTCATGCGAGTCGCCCCGCTGCCGCCCAACAAGCCGTTGCTGCGGACCTGCTCACGCTGTGCGGTTCCTGAACATGGTAGAATCGCGACCTCCGAGCTGTTCCGAGGCGCGTGGCCAGGTGGCCGCACGCCGCTGAACGCAGATCCGTTGGGCGGCGGGATGTGACGATTCAGGATCTCGGCAGTATCGGTGAGCTCGTCGCAGCGATCGCGACCGTCGTGACACTTGTGTATCTCGCTATACAAATCCGTGCCAACACTACAGCGATCAAGGCCGAGGGCCGGCGAGCAGGCCTGGCTGCAGGCACGCCGATCCGCGTCGCCCTCGCCCAGGACCGGGAACTCGCGCGGGTCTTCAACACCGGACTCGGTGACTTCGAGAAGCTCGACGCCGAAGACAAGACCCGTTTCGCATTCCTCATGGGAGATATTCTTGCCAACGCTGCGGTCGCGTACCAAGAGGTTGAACTTGGGATAACGACCGAGTCTGAGTTCGCGTTTCAGAGGGATATCATCTCCCCCTTCCTGACTGCGCCGGGAGGCCGAGCGTTCTGGGGGCTGTTCAGCGAGCGGTATTCCAAGTCGTTCCGGGAGTACGTTGCAAGGGAGGTTCTGGCCGATGCCTCCGAGTGAGCTGCCGGCCGCCCAACGAGGCGCTTCAGCTGACGTGGCACACCGCGTTCGACTCGAGGTCAGGTAGCCTTCAGGTCTCAACTTCGGGTGCCTCAGCGACCGTCGGTGGCCTGTGCCAGCCAGCTGGGCGCCATGTCCGTTGAACGGCGGGAACCGGTACCTCGAGATCTCGGCAGATCTTGCGCGCGAGG